>CAYWXO010000008.1:0-19137 GCA_964462255.1 uncultured Thiobacillus sp.
ACGCACCGGCGTGCAGCAACAGCTCAGATTTGGCGTTAAGCGATTGGATTGCCAACCAGGAACGCGGTTATATCCAGCGGGTACTCGAAGCCAATAACTGGCGGGTACAGGATACGGCCAAGTTGTTATGCATCAGCCGGAAAACGCTGTGGGAAAAAATGAAACGGTTGGAAATTCAGTCAGAGAAAATTGGCGGGCAACGTAAAGGGCAATTCAACCCGGAAGAGGGTGCCCCCCCCGGGCGCAGCTTGAAAGTCGATCCAGCCGTCCATTAACGTAACCAGGTTTTTGACGATGGCGAGGCCAAGGCCGCTGCCGCCATAGGGACGGGTGAGGGAGCCATCGCCTTGGGTAAAAGCGGTAAATAATCGTTCGCCCTCATGCTTGGGCATGCCAATACCGGTATCCAGAATTTCAAAGCGCAGCAGAATTTCATGCTCTTTGCGCACCAGTTTGCGTACATAAAGGCTGACTTTGCCTGCCTCAGTAAACTTGAGGGCGTTGTCGGTTAGTTTGATCAAAATTTGCCGTAACCGGGCCGCGTCGCCAATCAGCACGGCAGGTACTTCCGCTGCCATGCCATAAGTCAGTTCGATTTGCTTTTCGAGCGCGCTCGGTTCAAACAGCGTTTGAACATTGTGCAGCACGGTAGCTAATTGAAATTGTGTGGTTTGCAGCGCAACGCAGCCGGCTTGGCTATCGGCAAAGTCAAGTACATCAGAAAGCACCACATTCAATGCTTGGGCGCTGGTGTGTGCAATGCTGGCAAATTCCCGTTGTTCGCTGTCAAGATTGCTGTCGAGCAAAATGTCCAGCATGCCGGTGATGCCGTTCATTGGCGTGCGTAATTCATGGCTCATGTTGGACAATATTTCGTTCTTGGCATGATTGGCCGCTTCCGCCGCCACCTTGGCCAGCTCAAGTTCATGCGTGCGTTCTTTGACGCGTTGCTCAAGTTCCCGGTTATAGCGTTTGGTCATCTGGCTGGCGTGGAACACGGTCAAATGCGTTTTGATGCGGGCCAGCATGACGGTGGCATTGACCGGCTTGGTCAGATAATCGGCAGCCCCCAGGCTGAGCCCCTTTTCTTCGTCTTCTGCCGAGTCAAGCGCGGTGAGAAAGATGACCGGAATATCACGGGTTAATGCGTTTTCCTTTAGCCGCATCAGAACGGTATAGCCATCCATTTCCGGCATCATCACATCCAGCAGGATTAATTCCGGCAACGGCTCTTGCGTGACAATTTCCAGGGCCCGTTTGCCGCTGTTGGCCACGCGCACGCTATACAACGGCATCAGTAACTCGCCAATGATGGTCAGGTTTTCCGGGCTATCGTCAATGATGAGAATAGTCGTCTGCGCTGACGGGCTGGGCAGGTTGAACAAATTGGACTGAGTAGGGTTAACGTCGGAAATATCGGTCATTTTTTTGTAAATATACGGTTAAGTTATTAGATGATTCTGTAGCCTTTGCGATTAATCGCTTCTACGCAGGCGGCCCCCAAACCGGCCGGGCTTTCTGACACCACAACGCCGGCGGCTTCCAGGGCGGCAATTTTGTCTTCTGCGCGTCCGGAACCGCCCGCGATGATGGCACCCGCATGGCCCATGCGCTTGCCTTGTGGGGCGGTAATGCCGGCAATATAACCCGCGACCGGTTTGCTGACGTTAGATTTGATGAATTCTGCGGCTTCTTCTTCGCGGCTACCGCCAATTTCGCCCACTAAAATGATCGCTTCGGTTTCTGGGTCTGCCTGGAACATCTGCAAGCAATCAATGAAATCAAGCCCTTTGATGGGGTCGCCCCCGATACCGACACAAGTGGTTTGGCCAAGGCCGAGCTGGCTGGTTTGATAAACCGCTTCGTACGTCAGTGTGCCGGAGCGGGAGACCACGCCGACTTTGCCCCGTTGATGAATGAAGCCGGGCATGATGCCAATTTTGCATTCGTCCGGCGTGATGATGCCGGGGCAATTGGGGCCGATCAATACGGCACCGGTGGCGCGCAAGGCCGCTTTCACATTGATCATGTCGCGTACCGGGATGCCTTCGGTAATGCAGACGATGACTTTGATGCCGGCATCGGCTGCTTCCAGAATGCCATCGGCAGCGAAACCCGCCGGCACATAAATGACGCTGGCATCGGCACCGGTTTGCCGCACCGCTTCTTTTACCGTGTTGAAGACGGGAAGGTTGAGATGGTGTTGACCGCCTTTGCCGGGGGTGATGCCGCCGACCATTTGCGTGCCATAAGCAATGGCCTGTTCCGAGTGAAAACTACCTTGTTTGCCGGTAAAGCCCTGGCAGATGACTTTTGTATTTTTGTTGACCAGTATGCTCATTTCGTGCCTCCTGCTGCGCTGGCGTTGACCGACGCGACGGCCAATTTTGCAGCTTGATTGAGATCGTGACTGGCCAGAATGGATAAACCGGATTCCGCCAGCATTTGGCGACCCAACTCCACATTGGTGCCTTCCAGCCGCACCACGACCGGGATGGTGACGCCCACTTCCTTCACCGCGTCAATGACGCCCTGTGCGATGACATCGCAGCGCATGATGCCGCCGAAAATGTTGATTAACACCGCTTTGACGTTGGGATCCGACAAGATAATTTTGAATGCCTGCGCCACGGTTTGCGCGGAAGCGCCGCCGCCAACATCAAGGAAATTGGCCGGCATGCCGCCGGATAATTTGATCAGATCCATGGTGGCCATGGCCAAACCCGCGCCATTGACCATGCAGCCGATGTTGCCGTTTAAGGCAATGTAATTCAGGTTATGCGCCTGTGCTTCTGCCTCTTTGGCGTCGATTTGGCTGCTGTCGGCTCGCTCTGCCCACTGTTTTTGGCGATAGAGCGCGTTATCGTCCAGGCTCATTTTGCAATCGAGCGGCAGCAAGCGGCCGTCCTGGGTGACCACAAGCGGATTAATTTCCAGCAGCGCGAGATCTTTTTCCAGGAAGATGCGGTACAGCGATTTGGCCATTTTGACAAAAGCGCCGACTTGTTCGCCGCTCAGTTGCAGGCCAAAAGCCAAATTACGGCCTTGATAATCCATGAAGCCGGTTGCCGGGTTGACCCATTCTTTCAGGATTTTTTCGGGTTCGTTGCGGGCAACTTCTTCAATTTCCATGCCGCCGGCCGCGGACGCTACCCAGCTAATTCGTTCGGCCGCCCGATCGACGGTGATGGAAAGATATAGCTCGCGCGCAATCGGCAAGGTTTCTTCAATGAGCAGTTCATTCACCGGCTGGCCGTCGGGGGCGTTTTGATAGGTGGTCAGACGCTTGCCCAATAATTCGTGCGCAAACCCGGTTAGCGCGTCCAGCGAGCGCACTAATTTGACGCCACCGGCTTTGCCACGCCCACCGGCATGAATTTGTGCTTTCGCTACCCAGACCTCGCCACCCAGTTCTTCCGTGGCTGCAGCACAGTCTGCCGCCGTGGCAATCACCACGCCGCGCGGGGTTGCAATGCCATAGTCACGCAGCACGGACTTGGCCTGATATTCGTGAAGATTCATGTCGGATCGCCCGAATGGAAATAAAAGCGCATTTTCGATCAAAGCGTGCTCAGTCAGCAAAAAAATTGCCGCTAAGTCTGTGCAAATTCTGAAAGCATGGCTAAGCAGTGCGTGCGCTTGTGCGCGGTATCATCCGCGTCATTGCAATGAAGTGAACGACAAAGGACACAAAATGAAAGAAATTCTAGTGCTTTATTACAGCCTGCACGGCTCGGTCAAGCAGTTGGCGCAACAGGTGGCGCATGGCGTTGAGTCGGTGCCGGGCATGGCGGCGCGGGTGCGCACGGTGCCAAAAGTGATGACGGAAAGTGATGCGCCGGCTAAGTTGGTGCCTGATGCCGGCGCGCCGTTCGTCAGTCACCAGGACTTGCGTGACTGTGTTGGTATCGCCCTTGGCTCGCCCACGCGCTTCGGCAATATGGCGGCGGCGATGAAACATTTTTGGGATGGCACTTCCGGCCTGTGGCTGAACGGCGAGTTGATCGACAAGCCCGCCTGTGTGTTTACCTCAACCGCCAGTTTGCATGGCGGCCAGGAAACTACGTTGATGAGCATGCTGTTGCCGTTGTTGCATCACGGCATGGTTATCGTTGGTTTGCCCTATTCCAACCCGGAATTGAATCAAACGCGTTCGGGCGGCACGCCTTACGGTGCAACGCATTGGGCGGGCGCAGACGGGCGTTTGCCGATGACGGAGGAAGAACGCAAATTGGCGTTTGCACAGGGCAAGCGCTTGGCGGAAATTGCCGGGAAGCTGGCGAAATGAGCCAGCATGGTGCGGCAGCTCGCCGCTTGGTGCGCGCACAGCAAAGCGGTGTTTTAGCCACAATTTCGCGCAATACGGCGCAGGAAATCGAAGGTTTTCCGTTTGGTTCAGTGGCACCGTTCATGTTGGATCACCGCGGCTGCCCGGTCATTTTGGTTTCGACTTTGGCGGAACACACCAAAAATATGGCCGCCGATGCGCGCGTCTCTTTGATTGTGCAACCCTTTAGCGCTGATATGCAGACGACCGGGCGGGTGACGGTGCTGGGCAGCGCCGTGCGGTTGGATGATAAATCGGCGCTGGGGCCGCGCTATTTGCGCTTTCATCCGCAAGCGGAAAGCTATTTCGCCATGCACGATTTCAATTTTTATCGGATAGAACCGCTGCGTATTCGCTACATCGGTGGTTTTGGCCAAATTCACTGGCTGCAGCCGGCGCAGTATCTGCTGCCGGATAGCGTGTTGGCGGCGCAGGAAGACGATATTTTGGCGCACATGAATTTGGATCACGCCGCGACACTGTGCGCTTATTGTCAAAAAGTTCACGGCGTAACAACGACCAGCGCCAGCATGATTAGTCTTGATCCGGATGGTTTCGATGTGCGGGCCAACGGCAACGTGCTGCGCTTTGACTTTGATACGCCTGTGGTTAATGCGCAACAGGCACGGCAGGCGCTGGTCGCGTTAGCGGGGCAAGCGGCATGATGTCCAGGCAAACACAAGCCAAGGTGCTGCAAATTCTGGCCGCCAGCAGTTTGATCAGTTTGATTTTTCTTTCGCTCGCCTGGGAGCTTTGGCTCGCGCCGCTGCGGCCGGGCGGCTCTTGGTTGGTGCTGAAAACTTTGCCGCTTTTGTTGCCGTTATTTGGCATTTTGCATGGCAAGGTTTACACCTATCGCTGGTCCACGTTATTGATTTGGCTCTACTTTACCGAAGGGGTGGTGCGCGCTTGGACAGATGGCGGTTTGTCCAGCCAACTTGCAACGTTGGAATGGCTGCTGGCGTTGATTTTTTTCTTGTCTGCTGCATTTTTTACACGGCGCGCTGCGACTGTTTGATTGATGTCAAGCCTATCGCTTGCGTGCACTGCAACAATTGAGAGATATTAGCATCCGCTAATAAACTCTCTTTGTTGATTATCAGCGTTCCGATAGTCACTTTTTACCAATCCAGTCAAATTTTGTGCGAGACCGCCCATGTCCAAAATGAATTACATCCACTTCAAATTCTTGCCCATGTCGTTGCGGGTATTGTTCACGATGACCTTGCTGGTATTTGGCACCGGCTACCTGATGGCTATGATTCAGGTCTGGGAAAACCATGCCAACAAGGACGGTGATCCCATGCTGTCCGGTAAGGATTTGATGATTGCTTACAGTGGCAATCCTGAAGGCACCAAAATGGAAACCGCCTTGCGCGGCGCGATGCAAGACATGCTGCCGCCCGAGAAGCGTGAGGTGATTTTTACTTGGTTACATGATGGGTCTAAGCAGGAAGAGTTTGACGCAAAGATTAATCCCATTCTGCAAGAACATTGTATTGCTTGCCACACGCCGGAAGCGAATCCGCATTTGCCTGATTTCAGTACTTTTGAGGGCGTTTCCAAGACCACCAGCGTGGATAAAGGCATGACGTTACATACCTTAGTGCGGGTGTCGCATATTCACTTGTTCTCTATCACCTTCATCTTCTTTATTGTTGGTTACATTTTTAGCCATGCTTATGTGCGTCCGACCTGGTTTAAATGTGCGGTGGTGGCCATTCCCTTCCTGACCTTGATTACCGACGTTGCTTCTTGGTACCTCACCAAAGTTTGGACTGGTTTTGCCTGGGTCGTGATAATTTCCGGCGCGTTGATGGGCACTTCCTTCGCCATCATGTGGGTGATTTCGATGTGGCAGATGTGGTTCTGGAAAGTCCCGGCTAGCATCTCTGAGAATGACGGCAAGATTCCCTGCCTGAACACAGAAGAGTAATTCAGTCGCACGGCTAAAACGCCGTGCTAATGGCGCAGCCTACGTGAGTAGGCTGCGCCATTTTTGTTTGACTTCAAACTTGCGGATGGGCCCGTTCTTCCGCGCCAAATAATTTATTCAACGCATTGAGATAAGCCTTGGCCGAAGCGATGACGATATCGGTATCTGCACCCTGACCGCTGCCGATGCGGCCGTTACGCGTGAGTCGCACCGATACTTCACCCTGCCCACCGGTCCCCGTTGTGATGTTATTGACCGAATAAAGCAGCAAGGTCGCCCCGCTTTCCACCATTTTTTCAATGGCACGGAAGGAAGCATCGACCGGGCCGCCGCCCAATTCATCGGCGCGTAACTCATTGCCGCCGTCAGATAGCACGATGTGCGCGTGCGGCGTTTCGCCGGTTTCAGAACACACTTTTAGCGAAATTAATTTGAGCCGGTCACAGGTGTCAACGCTGCCTTCGACCGCGACTAAAGCCTGCAAATCTTCATCAAAAATTTCACGTTTCTTGTCAGCCAATTCCTTGAAGCGGGCAAAAGCGGTGTTCAAGGCTTCTTCGCTTTCCAAGACGATGCCTAATTCATGCAAACGGGTGCGGAAAGCGTTGCGGCCGGACAATTTGCCCAAGGTGATCTTGTTGGCACCCCAGCCGACATCCTCGGCGCGCATGATTTCGTAGGTTTCACGATGCTTGAGTACGCCATCCTGATGAATGCCGGATTCATGCGAGAAGGCGTTAGCGCCGACAATCGCCTTGTTAGGTTGCACCGGATAACCGGTAATTTGCGAGACCAAACGCGATGTGGGCACGATTTGCGTGGTGTCGATACGCGAATCGCAGCTAAAGACATCGCGCCGCGTTTTCACCGCCATCACCACTTCTTCCAGCGAGGCATTGCCGGCACGCTCGCCCAAACCGTTGATGGTGCATTCAACTTGTCGTGCGCCATGCATGACCGCCGCCAATGAATTGGCTACCGCCATGCCGAGATCGTTATGGCAATGCGTTGACCAAATCACCGTGTCGGCCTTGGGAACGCGAGCAATCAATTGGCTGATGCGCTCACCCCAGAGGGCGGGAATGCTGTAGCCGACCGTATCGGGCACATTCAGCGTTTTAGCGCCGGCGTTAATGACCGCCTCGAACACGCGGCAGAGAAAATCCATCTCGGAACGCACCGCGTCTTCGGCAGAAAACTCGACATCGTCGGTATATTCCAGCGCTAACTTCACCGCCTTAACGGCGGCTTCCACCACTTGATCCGGTTGCATGCGCAACTTTTTTTCCATGTGGATCGGGCTGGTGGCGATGAAGGTGTGAATGCGGCCACGGGCGGCGGGTTTAATCGCTTCGCCGGCGGCGCGCACGTCGCGTTCATTGGCGCGTGCCAAGGAGCAAACGGTTGAGTTTTTGACGACGCCGGCAATGCCGCGAATCGACTCTGCATCGCCTGGACTGGCAGCGGCGAAACCGGCTTCAATCACATCAACGCCCAAGCGCTCCAGTTGGCGCGCAATTCTTAACTTTTCATCTTTGGTCATCGCTGCACCGGGGCTTTGTTCTCCATCGCGCAACGTGGTATCGAAAATAATCAATTGGTCATTCATGGCGGACTCCATAAGCACATGCGCCCATGCCTGGGGCGTTCAGGAAAACCGATTTGGGTACGGATAGGAACTTGCGAGGGAAGAGAAGGAAATTAGTGCCCGCGCCGGGGCAGCAGCAGCCATGCAGCGTGCTGAGGTAAAAGCTGAAAAAGGAAAGTGAGGATTGGCGATGGCATGAGCGAAATATAAACGGCTATTTCGCGCTGGGCAAGATGGCGGGTTTGCGGAAGAAGCGTCGCTTGATCCACAACACATAGCCCGAAATGCCGTAGCCCAGAAACAGCATGAACAACACAATCGGCGGATCAATTGAAATCAGGGAAAAGCCCAGCGCCACAAATACGATCACCAGAAAAGGCACACTGCGCTTCAGGTTGAAATCTTTGCCACTGTAAAAAGGCAGGTTGGTGACCATGCTCAGGCCGGCAAACAGGGTGAGGCCCCAGGCCAGCCAACGCGCATCTTCCAGGTGAATGCGGTTATCCACCATCAGCCAGACCATGCCGGCAACCAGTGCGGCGGCGGCCGGGCTCGGCAAGCCCATGAACCAGCGTTTATCCTGACAAGCCAGCATGGTGTTGAAGCGCGCCAGGCGTAATGCGGCGGCGGCACAAAAAACAAAAGCGGCAATCCAGCCCAGTTTCCCCATGCTTTTAAGCGCAAAGCTGTACATGACCAGCGCGGGTGCAACGCCAAACGACACCATGTCAGACAGCGAGTCGTACTCGGCACCAAATGCGCTTTGTGTATTGGTTAGGCGGGCGACGCGGCCGTCCAACCCATCCAGAATCATGGCGACCAGAATGGCAATGGCGGCTTGTTCATAGTGGCCATTCATGGCTTGCACAATGGCGTAAAAGCCAGCGAATAGCGCGCCGGTAGTGAGCAGGTTGGGCAGCAGGAAAATGCCGCGCCGCGTCGGTTTATCCAGCGTGCCGTCAGCGGCAGATTCTGGACAAGGCTCCCGTTCTGCGTCTGGTCCTGGCATGGTCAAAGTTGGGCCAATACGTCTTGCGATGCACTGACTTTGTCACCCAGTGCAACGAGGGGTTTGGTCTGCAAGGGGAGGTAAACATCAACGCGCGAACCAAAGCGGATGAAGCCGTAACGCTCGCCGCGATTTAATTTTTTGCCGGGCTCGACGTAGCACAGGATGCGACGGGCAATCAGGCCGGCTACTTGTACGCAGGTTACATCCTGACCCTTTTGGGTTTGGAACCAGAGGGCGTTGCGTTCATTTTCGGTGGACGCTTTGGCGAGATCGGCATTAACAAATTTGCCGGGGTTGTACCAACGGCCTTTGATTTCGCCATCTACCGGGCTGCGATTGGAATGGACGTTGAACACATTCATGAAGACGCTGATTTTTAACGCGCGGCGTTTCAGCCAGGGGTCATCGGTTTCTTCTACCGCCACGATGCGGCCATCGGCTGGCGAGAGCACCAAGCCTTCGCCTTGTGGTGCATGGCGCGGTGGGTCGCGAAAAAACTGTAATACGAATAGGGCTATAAGCCATACCGGTAGTGACCAGAGTAAACCGGTAAACCAGGTTGCAGCGAGCGCCGCCACCACCGAGATGGAAAGAAACGGCCAACCCTCACGAGCGATCAGAGGATGCGGCCAAGGGGCTTTAGCAGGAGGAGCGACACCGATGCACATGGAAATTTTGCGTGGTTGGTAAAAGGAAAATGCGGAAAATGAGGAAAATGCGGGGCGATGGCAAGAGCAAGATTGAGCGGAGTAGGAGCCGTATGCGGTGTTTGCACCACACGCGGCCCCGCCGTTTGATTCTGTCGCTAAATCATAAACGCTTTGAGTTTAATTGCGGCTCTTGTCAACCAGTTTATTGGCTTTGATCCAAGGCATCATGTCGCGCAATTTCTCACCGACCACTTCAATTGGATGCTCGGCATTCAAGCGGCGACGCGCGGTCATTTCCGGATAGTTGGTTTTGCCTTCCAGGATGAAACGCTTGGCGTAGTCACCATTCTGAATGTTCTTCAGCGCTTGGCGCATTGCCACGCGTGATTGCTCGTTGATGACTGACGGGCCGGTAACGTACTCGCCATATTCCGCATTGTTGGAGATGGAGTAATTCATGTTGGCGATGCCGCCTTCATAAATCAGGTCAACGATCAATTTCAGTTCATGCAGACATTCGAAGTAGGCCATTTCGGGTGCATAACCGGCTTCGGTCAAGGTCTCAAAGCCCATTTTCACCAATTCAACTGCGCCACCACACAGCACGGCTTGCTCGCCGAACAGGTCAGTTTCGGTTTCTTCACGGAAATTGGTTTCGATCACACCCGCGCGTGCGCCACCGTTAGCGGCGGCATAAGCCAGCGCAATCTCTTTCGCTTTGCCGGATTTGTCTTGATGCACGGCAATCAATGAAGGTACGCCGCCACCTTGCAAATAGGTAGAGCGCACGGTGTGGCCGGGGCCTTTGGGCGCAATCATGATGACGTCCAGGTCGGCACGCGGCACGATTTGGTTGTAATGAATGTTAAAGCCATGCGCAAAAGCTAAGGCTGCGCCTTGCTTGATGTTGGGGGCAATGTCGTTGTTGTACACGTCAGGTTGCTGCTCATCTGGCACCAGAATCATCACCAGGTCAGCATCGGCAACGGCAGCGGCCACTTCTTTGACGTTCAGGCCGGCGTTGACTGCTTTGTGCCAGGATGCGCCATTTTTACGCAGGCCGACACACACTTCGACGCCAGATTCTTTCAGGTTGTTGGCATGGGCATGGCCCTGCGAGCCGTAACCGACGATGGCAACTTTCTTGTTCTTGATGAGGGACAGATCAGCATCTTTTTCGTAGTAAACCTTCATGTTCATTCCTATTAGGTAAGTGAGTGGAGTGGGTGGGTAGAGGGTGAAAAAAGCGTGGGAAAATCAAATTTTCATGATGCGGTCGCCGCGCCCGATACCAGAAGCGCCGGTGCGCACGGTTTCCAGTATTGATGCCGGTTCAACGGCTTGAAGAAAGGCATCCAGTTTGGAGCCGGTGCCAGTTAGTTCAATGGTGTAAGTTTTGTCAGATACATCGATAACGCGGCCGCGAAAAATATCACTCAGGCGTTTCATTTCTTCGCGCTGTTCGCCGGTTGCCCGAACTTTCACCAACATCAGCTCGCGCTCAATATGGCTGCCATCGGACAGGTCTTGCACTTTGACTACGTCGATCAGTTTGTTCAATTGCTTGGTAATTTGCTCAATGACATCGGTTGAGCCGCGCGTCACGATGGTCATCCGCGACAGGGTGGCATCCTCGGTGGGGGCCACCGTCAAGGACTCAATGTTATAGGCGCGTGCGGAAAACAAACCGGCGACACGGGACAACGCACCGGACTCGTTTTCCATAAGTAAAGAGATGATGTGACGCATGGTTTTACCTTGTTTTTTCCGAGAGCTTGCTAGACCAGAATCATTTCAGACAAGCCTTTGCCTGCCGGAATCATGGGAAATACGTTTTCGCGTGGGTCAGTGAGGAAATTCAGGAATACCAAGCGATCTTTGTATTTTCCGAAGGCATCACGCAGCGCGCCTTCCACCTCTTCTGGTTTGTCGATGGTGATGCCGACATGACCATAAGCATCCGCCAGTTTGACAAAATCTGGCAGTGAATTCATGTAAGACTCAGCGTAACGTTCTTCATAGAAGAATTGTTGCCACTGCCGCACCATGCCTAAATAACCATTATTCAACAAGATGATTTTCAGCGGCAGATTCCATTCCTTGCAGGTGGATAGCTCCTGGATATTCATCTGGATGCTGCCTTCGCCGGTGACGCAAGCCACCATCGCTTCCGGATGCGCCATTTGCACGCCCATCGCTGCCGGCAAGCCGAATCCCATCGTGCCCAAGCCGCCAGAATTGATCCAGCGACGCGGTTGGTTGAACGGGTAATACTGTGCCGCCCACATCTGATGTTGACCAACATCGGAGGTGACATAGGCGTCACCCTGCGTTACTTCGTAGAGTTTCTCAATGACGAATTGCGGCTTGATCACTGACGCAGAGCGCTCATATTTCATGCAATCTTGCGCGCGCCAAAGTTCAATTTGCGCCCACCAGGCTTGCAGGGCTTTGGTATCCAGCTTGGTTTTTTGGGGTGGGGTCAGCTCGGCGTGCAGTAGTTTGAGAATTTCGTCCAGCACTTGCACCACGTCGCCAACAATAGGCACGTCAACCCGCACGCGCTTGGAAATGGATGACGGGTCAACGTCAATGTGAATGATGCGCCGCGCTTCCTTGGCAAAATGTTTGGGATTGCCGATCACGCGGTCATCAAAGCGCGCACCCACCGCTAACAGCACGTCGCAATGTTGCATCGCCATATTGGCTTCGAGGGTGCCGTGCATGCCTAACATGCCAAGAAAGAGTGGGTCGGGGGCTGGGTAACCGCCTAATCCCATCAGGGTGCTAGTAATGGGAAAGCCCAGCAAGCGCACCATTTCGGTCACTTGGGGGGCGGCATCGCCCAGCACCACACCACCGCCGGTATAAATCATCGGCCGCTTGGCTTCCAGCAGCATTTGTGCGGCTTTCTTGATCTGGCCGGCATGGCCTTTGCTGGTGGGGTTGTAAGAACGCATGGTAACGCTCTTAGGGTATTCATAGGCGCAGCGATGTTGCGTCACATCTTTGGGAATATCGACCACGACCGGGCCGGGCCGACCGGTGGCGGCGATATAAAACGCTTTTTTCATGGTGGCGGCTAAATCGCGCACGTCGCGTACCAGGAAATTATGTTTTACGCAGGGCCGAGTGATGCCGACCATATCCACTTCCTGGAAGGCATCCTGCCCAATTGCCGGCGTGGGAACCTGCCCGGAAATAACCACGAGCGGAATCGAATCCATGTAGGCGGTGGCGATGCCGGTGACTGCATTTGTCGCACCGGGTCCAGAAGTCACGATGGCAACGCCGACTTCGCCAGTTGCCCGCGAGTAGGCATCGGCAGCATGCACTGCCGCCTGCTCATGCCGCACCAAAATATGCTGAAAATCTTTCTGCTTATATATTTCGTCGTAGATATTGAGGACTGCACCGCCAGGATAGCCAAAGAGGTGTTTCACCCCTTCATCCCGTAAGCAGCTCACTACAATTTCAGCGCCGGTTAGTTCCTGGTCAGCCATGGTGAAGTAATGTCGATTTGCAAAAAGGACGAAACACTAGCGATTGCGCTCATTCAGGTCAAGGTGCGCAGCATGCTAATCGTGCTACTCAGGGCCGCGTCGTTCATTTGCAGCATGGTTCACTGACTCCACTGACTTTAGGTGGGCAAAGCATGAATCGCGTAGGTTGCCTCTAGTTTGTGTTTAATCTGCTACTTAATGTATAGCTTTAACTTGCGCGCGTAGGGCACGATTTCAATTGAATTATCTGCCAATAATCCGTGTTCTAAGTCTTTGATGCCATTCAAAAAGTAGCTGAATTGAGCTTGACGGTGGGGAATTGTGTTCTCTATAGTGGGGTTCAGTGGGTAACTGTGTGGCTTTGTGTCGCATGGTGCATCATAGAGGAAAGAAAATGACATTTCGGGGGTCGACGCAGTTGGCGTTGGATGGGAAAGGCCGCTTGGCCATTCCTGCGCGCTATCGCGAGCGTTTGGCCACGCAATGCGGCAGCCATTTGATGTTGACGGCCGATCCGACCAATGGCTGTTTGCTGCTTTACCCCTTTCCTGAATTTGAAGCACTGGAACAACAGATCAACAGCCTGCCCGGCTTTCATCCGTTGACGCAGCAATTGAAATTTGTCGTGGTGGGGTCGGCGGAAGAAGTGGAACCGGATAGCGCCGGTCGCATCCTGATTCCGCCGTTATTGCGCAAATTTGCGCAGTTGGAGAAATCAGTCGTTTTGGTTGGGCAAGGCAATAAGTTTCAGGTTTGGCAGGAAGCCGCCTGGCAGAGCAAGTTTGATGCTTCCGCGCAGTTGCCGGAAATGCTCAACAGCGCTGCGCGTGACGGCACTTTGCCGGAAGAATTGAAGGGGTTTTCGTTGTGAACAAGACGCATGTTTCCGTCCTGTTGGAGGGCGCGGTGGCTGCGTTGAATGTGCGTGCGGACGGCTGCTATGTGGATGCCACTTTTGGCCGCGGCGGGCATAGCCGTGCAATTTTGGCGCAGCTGGGGCCGGCTGGACGATTGATTGCGCTGGATCGTGATCCTTTGGCCATTGCGGCAGGAGAAGAAATTCAGGATGCGCGACTGAGCATGGTGCATGCCGCGTTTTCTCGCCTGGCGGAAGTGTTGGCTGAGCGGCACATTGAGGCGGTGGATGGTGTGTTGTTTGATCTTGGCGTGTCCAGCCCGCAGCTGGATGCGGCCGAACGGGGATTTAGTTTTAGATTTGATGCGCCGCTGGATATGCGGATGGATACCAGCCAAGGCATGACGGCCGCCGAATGGTTGAATCAAGCGGAAGAAAAGGAGATTGCACAAGTTGTTTGGGATTATGGCGAGGAGCGGTTTGCAAGACAGGTTGCGCGGGCGCTGGTTAAAGCACGCGCGCTTGCCCCTATTGCCACGACTCGACAACTGTCCAACATCGTCGCTTCGGCGGTGCGCACGCGTGAACGCGGCCAGGATCCAGCAACACGGACTTTTCAGGCGGTGCGAATTTTTATTAACCGTGAGCTGGCCGAGATTGAAGCCGCTTTACCCCAGGCGGTGGCGGCGATGAAGGCAGGCGGGCGGCTGGTGGTGATCAGCTTTCATTCTTTGGAAGATCGCATCGCAAAACGCTTCATGCGTGCCGAAGCGGAGGGCGAACAATTACCCGCTGAAATTCCCGTGCTGGCGGCTGATTTGCCGGCCGGCCATTTGCAGCGGGTGGGCAAGCCGATCAAGCCCGATTATTACGAATGCCAAGCGAATCCACGCGCACGCAGCGCGGTCATGCGCGTGGCAGAGCGGACGCATGAGCCATGGGGGAAGCGGCAATGGTCAAGCTGAATCTCGTCCTCACCCTGGTGCTCGTTGCCTGCGCCATCTCCGTTGTCTCCGCGCGCCACCAGGCGCGCAAATTGTTTGTGGTCCTTCAGCAAGAACAGGCGCATGCGCGTGAACTGGATGTTGAATGGGGCAAGCTGCAATTGGAAATTTCCACTTGGCTTATGCATAACCGGGTGGAAAAAGTAGCGCGTAGCCGTTTGCAGATGGTCATTCCGCAGGCCGGTAACATTTATGTGCTAAAGCGGAGCGAGCCGCAATGAGCCAAGCAATCAGCAAAGCAGTGAGGAGAAAACCATGAGCGCGCGTGCTCATCCCAGTGCGCATCCGTTATTGCGTTTGGATCTGCAACGCTGGCGTGCGCGTTTGACGTTGGGATTTTTATTCGCTGGCTTCATCGCGCTTCTGGCGCGCGCTGCTTATTTACAGGTCTGGCAAAGTGATTTTTTGACCACGCAAGGCGAGAAGCGCGCGCATCGTGTCGTGCCTATTTCAGCCTACCGCGGCATGATTACGGATCGCCGTGGTGAACCACTGGCGGTTAGCACGCCGGTTGAAACATTGTGGATAAACCCTAAGCTGGCGAATCCGACTGCGGTGCAAATTCAAGCGATGGCGCATATTTTGGAGCGGAATCCCGATCAAATTGCGCGGTTGTTTGCTGATAAGAGCAAGGGCTTTGTTTATGTTGAACGCTTGCTGGAGCCGGCCAAAGCGGAACGGGTGAGAGCACTGAACATTGTCGGTTTGCATAGCAAGCCGGCTTACCGTCGTTATTATCCGGGCGGCGAAGTCACCAGCCATGTACTTGGTATTACTGATATCGAGGATAACGGTCTTGAAGGGCTTGAATTGGCTTATCAATCCTGGTTAACGGGTGAGCCGGGTTCTGAGCGGGTGGTGAAAGATCGGCCCGGCAACGTGGTGGAAGTGCTGGAACGTATCAAAGCGCCAAAGCCGGGGCGCGATTTGGCGTTGTCGCTGAATCAGCATATTCAATATGTGGCGTACCGCGAACTCAATGACGCGGTGACGCAGCATCAGGCCAGTGCCGGCTCGGTGGTGGTGCTTGATGCGCGTACCGGTGAAATTTTAGCCATGGCCAACACGCCCGGTTTCAATCCTAATAGCCGTAATACCATTACGCCGAGCAGTATGCGTAATCGCGCGGTAACGGATACTTTTGAGCCGGGTTCAACCATGAAGCCGCTGTTTGTCGCCGCTGCGCTGGATGCCGGCGTGGTGCGTCCTGACACCATTATTGATACCGGCCCTGGCTGGTTCATTATTGGTGATAAGAAAATTACCGATACGCATGCGAAAGGGGTGCTGACGCTTAGCCAATCGCTTCAGGTCTCCAGTAATGTGGCTGTGGCAAAAATTGCGCAGGAAACGCGGGCAGAAGATTACTGGGGACTGCTGTCACGCGCTGGCATTGGCTCGCAGCCCAAGTCTGGATTGCCAGGAGAAGTCAGCGGCCGCTTGCGTCCTTACGATACGTGGCGGCCGATTGAGAAGGCCACCATGTCTTACGGCCATGGCATGTCGCTCAGTTTGTTGCAACTTGCCTACGCTTACACGGCGTTTGCCAATGAAGGCGTTAAGCCGCAGTTGACGGCGTTGCGGCGCGAAGGGACGGCGATTGGCACGCGTGTGATGAGCGCGAAAACGGCGAATACGGTTCTGGCGATGATGGAAACCGTCACGAGAACGGGGGGCACCGCCCCGATGGCGCGGGTTGCAGGTTATCGCGTCGCTGGCAAAACTGGCACGGCACACAAGTTTGTCAACGGCACTTATGAAGGAGATAGTTATATCAGCTCGTTTGTTGGGCTGGCACCCGTTTCAGATCCGCGCTTGATCGTGGCGGTGATGATTGATGAACCGATGGGCGGCGATTACTTCGGCGGCTTGGTGGCCGGGCCGGTATTCTCGAAAGTCATGTCGGGTGCGCTGCGTTTTATGGCGCTGCCGCCAGATGCACCGTTTGATCACACCAGTGCGCCGCCGGGTGAAGCACCGGTGGTGCCGGAGTCGGTATGAGCGCAATGAACGACATGCTGCGCATCCTGCGCGAAATTGCGCCCAATGCCCGCAAAATGCGTGCAGATAGTCGCTGTATTGAAGCCGGTGACATCTTTTTGGCGTATCCCGGCGCGGCGCACGATGGACGTTTGCATATCGCTAGCGCCATTCATGCCGGCGCTGCTGCGGTCGTTTGGGAGTCGGCGTCATTCGAATGGGATACCGCTTGGCGCGTGCCGCATCTGCCGTTGCTGAACTTGAAAGCGTTGGCACCGGCGTTGGCTGCCGCTTGGTACGGACAGCCTTCACATGATTTATGGACGATCGGCATTACCGGCACCAATGGTAAAACTTCGGTCGCGCAATGGCTGGCGGCGGCGTTAACCGACATAGGCCGCAAGACCGCCGCCATTGGCACGCTAGGTAATGGATTTCCGGGTGATTTAAAGGCGGCTTCTCATACCACGCCTGATGCGGTCAGTTTGCACACTTTGCTGGCTGACTATCGCCACGACGGTGCCAGTGCGGTCGCCATGGAAGTGTCATCGCATGGGCTGGATCAAGGTCGCGTCGAAGGCGTGGCCTTCGATATCGCTGTTTTCACTAATTTATCGCGTGATCATTTGGATTATCACGGTGATATGCAGCGTTATGCCGCCGCTAAAGCGCGGCTATTTGCGTGGCCTACCTTGCAGGGCTCGGTCATCAATGCGGATGATGCGGCTGGGGTGGATCTGCTGGCGAAATTAGCGGGAACCCGCGGCAAAGTGCTTTCTTATGGCTTGCGCACGGGCGCACTACGGGCAGAGAAATGTCAGGCGGATCACACGGGCTTGCGCTTGGATATCGTTTCACCTTGGGGGCGGGGCGTGCTGAATTCGCCTTTATTGGGTGAATTTAATGCCTATAACTTACTAGCCGTTTTGGGGGCATTGCTGTTGAGTGATGTGCCGTTGCCAACGGCATTGGCGGCGCTGGAAAAACTGCGTCCAGTGGCCGGGCGCATGCAGCGCGTGCTGTCCAACCCGGATGCAATGATTGATGCGCCGACAGTGATTGTTGATTTTGCCCATACCCCAGATGCGCTCGATAAGGTGTTGACTGCATTGAAGCCGTTGACTACGGGCCGCTTGATTTGTGTTTTTGGCTGTGGCGGCGGCCGCGATACCGGTAAACGGCCCTTGATGGGCGCTGCGGTGGCGGCACAGGCGGATTGGGCCATTGTCACCAGTGATAATCCGCGCAACGAAGACCCTGAGTATATTGTGCAAGGCATACTCGCTGGCATGCCGCCGCAGCAAACCGTAGTGCTGGCGCGTCGGCAAGCGATTCAGCAGGCCATTATGCAAGCGGCAGCTGGCGATATAGTGGTATTAGCCGGTAAGGGGCATGAAGATTACCAAGAAATTCATGGCGTTAAACACCCGTTCTCTGATTACGAGGAAGCGCGTTTGGCCTTGCTTGAACGCAGCAAAACTAAACAACCCTCACTCACACATAGCGAAAATCAAATAAGGAATTCTCATGTATCTGCATGAAGCTGCTCAGGCACTTAATGCCGCAGCCGTAGGGGCTGATGTGCCGTTGACCGGCGTGGTAACTGATAGTCGCAAAATCACGCCCGGCTGTTTGTTTGTTGCGCTGAAAGGGCCGCGTTTTGATGGCCATCATTTTGCGGCTAACGCACTGGCGCAAGGTGCGGCGGCAGTCATGCTGGCGGCTGATGCGGCTTTATCGCTGTCGCCGGCGCTGGTGGTGGACGACACTTTGCAGGCGTTGGGTCAATTGGCAGCTTGGCATCGGCAACGCCAGCCGGCGCGCATTGCCGCGATTACCGGCAGTAATGGCAAGACCAGCGTCAAGGAAATGCTGGCCAGCATTCTGACTGCCGAAGTGGGGGCGCAAGCTGTCCTGGCGACGGAAGGGAACCTGAACAACAACATTGGTATGCCGCTAACGTTGTTGAAACTGACGCAGGCACACCAGTATGCGGCGCTTGAATTGGGTATGAACCATGCCGGTGAAATGGCATATTTAACGCACATTGCCCGCCCGGATGTTGCGTTGATTAATAACGCCTTGCGCGCACATTTGGCGGGGTTGGGCAGTGTCGAGGCGATAGCCCATGCCAAAGGCGAGATTTTTGCTGGCGTAAAAGAAGGCGGTGTTTGTCTGGTGAATGCCGATGATCCGCATGTGGCGTTATGGCGCAGTCTGGCTGGCACACATAGCGTGATGAGTTTCGGTTTTGCGCCTGACGCAGATATTTGCATTGAGG
>CAYWXO010000008.1:19237-26236 GCA_964462255.1 uncultured Thiobacillus sp.
ACACATAGCGTGATGAGTTTCGGTTTTGCGCCTGACGCAGATATTTGCATTGAGGTGGCCACGCCCTTGGTGTTGGCCACGCCACAAGGCCGCATTGAAATCACTTTGTCCGTGCCCGGTGAACATAACTTGCGCAATGCGGCGGCGGCGGCGGCCTTGGCCATCGCGCTCGGTATTCATTCTGATTCCATTAGTAGAGGGTTGGCTAACTACAGCGGCACCAAGGGGCGCTTGCAGACGCAGCCAGGCATTCTAGGCGCAACCCTGATCGACGATAGCTACAACGCCAATCCGGATTCGGTGCTGGCGGCCATTAAAGTGTTGGCGGCCCGGCCCGGTCAACGCATTTTGGTGCTGGGCGATATGGGCGAACTGGGCGTGGATGCGGCCGATTTACATCGCGAAGTTGGCGCACGCGCGCAGGCCGCCGGCATTGATCGTCTGCTTTGTTTGGGCGAAATGTCGATGCATGCGGTGGAGGCGTTTGGCAAAGGCGGCATGCACTTTGAGCGGATTGAAGAATTACTGGCCGAAATCGAGTGCGCACTCAATGAAACGGTGACGGTGTTGGTGAAAGGGTCGCGCTTCATGCAGATGGAGCGTGTGGTGCAGTCGTTCAAAGTCAGCGAGCAGGGGACGTCAACATGCTCCTGATGCTTGCGCAATGGCTGGGTCATGATATCCGCGCCTTTAATGTGTTTCAGTACATCACTTTACGGGGTGTATTGGCGGCACTGACCGCGCTGCTGATTTCCTTCATGCTTGGCCCGTGGATGATCCGCAAATTGACTGAGTTGAAAGTGGGCCAGCCGGTGCGTGACGATGGTCCACAAACGCATTTAGTCAAAGCTGGCACGCCGACTATGGGCGGCGCGTTGATTTTGGCCTCTATAACCATTACCACCTTGTTGTGGGCTGATTTAACTAATCGGTATGTTTGGATTTCCTTGCTGACCTTGGTTGGCTTCGGCGCGATTGGCTGGGTGGATGATTGGCGCAAAGTGGTGGAAAAAAATCCACGTGGCCTGGCCTCGCGCTGGAAATATTTCTGGCAATCGGTCATTGCTGCGGCGATTGCCGCCTGGTTGGCGTGGTCAGCGCATTTGCCGGCGCAAACAGAATTGATCGTGCCGTTTTTCAAACATATCGTCATGCCATTGGGTGCGGTGGGTTTTGTGGTGCTGGCCTATTTCGTCATTGTCGGCACCAGTAATGCGGTGAATTTGACTGATGGTGCCGATGGCCTGGCTATTTTGCCGACGGTGATGGTGGCGGGGGCATTGGCGATTTTTTCTTACGTTGCCGGCCATGCGTTGTTTTCCAAATATCTCGGCCTGCCCCACATTCCTGGCGCTGGCGAATTGGTGATTTTTTGCGCGGCCTTGGTGGGGGCCGGCTTGGCTTTTCTTTGGTTTAACGCGTATCCCGCTGAAGTGTTCATGGGCGACGTGGGCGCGCTCGCACTCGGTGCAGGCTTAGGGGTGGTGGCCGTGATTGTGCGGCAGGAAATTGTCTTGTTTATCATGGGTGGCGTCTTTGTTGCCGAAGCCATTTCAGTGATGGTGCAAGTCGGTTCATTCAAATTACGCGGCAAGCGGGTGTTTCTGATGGCACCGATTCATCACCACTTCGAAAAGAAGGGCTGGAAAGAAACGCAAGTCGTGGTGCGGTTTTGGATTATCTCAATGATGCTAGTGCTCATTGGGTTAGCTTCGTTGAAGTTGCGCTAAGGAATATCCAACATGACTAAGCAGGTTCCCGGCTTCTCTGGCATAAACGCCCTGGTCATTGGCTTGGGCGACACCGGCGCGTCCTGCGTGCGCTGGCTGTTGGAGCATGATGCACATGTGCGCGGCACGGATACGCGCAATGAGCCGCCCCATGCCCAGCACCTGCGTGAGGCTTTCCCGGAAGTGGCGTTAACGCTGGGCGGCTTTCAGTCAGCGGATTTTGACTGGGCCGAGCTGATTGTGCTGAGTCCGGGCGTGCCGTTGGCGACGCCAATGGTTCAGCAGGCCATGGCTGCCGGCAAAGATGTGGTCGGCGATGTCGAGCTGTTTGCTCGTGCGATTGCGGCCAATTCAGCCCACACGGCCACTGCAGCAAAAGTTATTGCTATTACCGGTTCTAACGGCAAAAGCACGGTGACCAGCTGGGTGGGACACCTTTGCGCGGCAGTGGGGCTGGATGTGGTGGTGGCCGGCAATATCGGCTTGCCGGTGCTGGATGCGTTGGAAAATCGCGAAACATTAGGCAAAGCGCCCGATGTTTGGGTGTTGGAACTGTCCAGTTTTCAGTTGGAAACCACGTCGAGCTTGCGGCCCGACGCGGCCACCGTGTTGAATATTTCGCAAGATCACATGGATCGTTATGTCGGGCTGGCGGATTATGCGGCGGCAAAAGCCAGGATTTTTGCCGGTACAGGCGTGCAGGTGTTGAATCGTGATGATGCGGCGGTTATGGCGATGGCCTTGCCGGCCCGTGCCCGCGCGACTTTTGGCCTTGCAGGGGAATGCATGTTGAAAGTTTTACCCCTCAGGTGGAAAACCCAGCTTCCGGCTACTTGGGCCTACCTACCGCAAGGAGCGGCTCTGGTTGTGCGACGGCACAGAAGCGTTGCTGCCGGTGGATAAATTACCGCTTGCTGGTTTGCATAATGCCGCCAATGCCTTAGCTGCGCTGGCGTTATGTCGCGCCATTAAGCTGACTTATGATGGCCTCGTGCCGGCGCTTAAAACCTTTGAGGGTTTGCCGCACCGTGTGCAACGGGTCGGCGAAATTGCCGGGCGCACCTTCTACGATGACTCAAAAGGCACCAATGTTGGGGCGACTGCCGCGGCATTGCTTGGCTTTACCGTACCGGTGGTATTAATTGCCGGTGGTGACGGCAAAGGGCAAGATTTTTCTCCCCTGCGTGCTGCGGTGAAGAATGCGCGTGCTGTTGTGCAGATCGGGCGCGATGGGCCGCAGATTGCTGCGCTGATTGATGCCATTTGCCCAGTGCATCGTGCTGAAGATATGCAAGCTGCCGTGCAGCAAGCGTTTGCTTGCTCGCAGCCGGGGGATGCTATTTTGCTATCACCGGCTTGCGCAAGTTGGGACATGTTCCGCAATTACGAACACCGGGCTGAGGTATTTATTGCCGCGGTTGATGAATTGAGCCGCCAACAACAGGCAAACCCTGAATTGAGTCAGGATGCGCATGTTTCATAATGCGGCGCTCAAACGGACTGGGCTGGCTCCTTATGATTGGGGGCTGGTGTTTGTGTCGCTAGGCTTGCTGATGCTGGGCATGGTGATGGTGTATTCCGCCTCCATTGCCACGGCCGAAGCGAAATCCGCTGCGAGTCAGCCGGCTTTTTACCTGATCCGCCACGCCATGTATTTAGTGATTGGCTTGGGGGTGGGCTACGCTGCCTTGCAAGTGCCCATTGATACCTGGCAGAAATTCGCGCCGGCACTCTTTATTATTGGCGCGGTGCTGTTGGTGTTGGTGTTAATCCCGTTTATTGGGCGAGAAGTCAATGGCAGCCGCCGCTGGATTCCGCTGGGGCCGTTAGGCAATTTTCAACCGTCAGAATTGATGAAATTGGCCACGATTCTCTACGCCGCGGATTACACCGTGCGCCGTGCTGCCCACATGCAAAGCCTGAAAAAAGGCTTTTTACCCATGTTTTCGGTAATGCTGTTTTTGGGCGGTTTACTGTTGATGGAACCTGACTTTGGTGCTTTTGTGGTGATTGTATTTATCGCGCTGTCACTGCTGTTTTTAGGCGGGCTGAATGCGCGGCTGTTTGTCGGTTTGATCGCTTTGCTGGCGGTCGGCTTTGTTTTAATGGTTGTCCTGTCGCCCTACCGGTTGGCCCGCGTTACCAGCTACTTGAATCCCTGGTCAGATCCTTACGGCGCTGGCTATCAACTTTCGCACGCCTTGATTGCCTTTGGTAGCGGCGAGCTAACCGGGGTTGGCCTCGGCGATAGCATTGAGAAATTGTTCTATTTGCCGGAGGCCTATACCGACTTTCTCTTTGCCGTCACTGGCGAAGAGCTGGGCCTGATGGGGGTGATGACCGTCATCGGACTGTTTGCATGGCTGACGTGGCGGGCATTTTCCATCGGCTGGCAGGCGGGCTTGATGGGGCGCAACTACGCAGCGCTGGTGGCGCAAGGCGTTGGCGTCTGGATTGGCTTTCAGTCTTTTATCAATATGGGGGTTAATTTGGGGTTATTACCCACCAAAGGATTAACCCTGCCATTGATGAGTTATGGCGGTTCCGGCATTGTTTCCAACTGCTTGGCGTTGGCGATTCTGCTGCGGATTGATTTTGAAAATCGCTGCCTGATGAAAGGTGACCGGGTGAAGGGTGACCGGGCAGTGGGCAGTGCGGCAATCTTAAAAAATCGACTGACCGTCGGGGGGAAGGCATGAGCCGACAACGCACGCTGTTGATTATGGCCGGCGGCACCGGCGGCCATGTTATGCCGGCGCTGGCGGTGGCGGAAGCCTTGCGCCACGAAGGCTGGCGCGTGGTTTGGCTGGGTACACGGGCCGGCATGGAGGCGCGACTGGCGGTGGAGCAAGGTTTTGAAATGGCTTGGGTGCGGGTGGCCGGCGTGCGTGGCAAAAATCTGCTGACCAAGTTGCTGTTGCCGTTCAATTTGTTGACGGCTTTCTGGCAGGCGGCGCGTGTGATCTTTCGCATTCGGCCCGATGTGGCGCTGGGCTTGGGCGGTTACGTTGCGTTCCCTGGCGGTATGATGGCCAGCCTGCTCGGTAAACCCTTGGTTATTCATGAACAGAATGCCATTGCCGGCCTGACCAATCGACTGCTCGCGTGTTTGGCGGATCGCGTTTTACTGGGTTTGCCGGCTGCTTTCAGCCATGGCAAAGATCGGCCACTGCTGTGCAGCAAGGTGAATAGTGTATGGGTGGGTAATCCAGTACGGCCGGACATCGCCGCCTTGCCTGCGCCGGCACAGCGTTTTGCGCAGCGCAGTGGCCCGCTCCGGCTTTTAGTGGTGGGCGGCAGTTTAGGTGCGTTGGCCTTGAACACCCTGATTCCGCAAGCCTTGGCCTTGCTGAAAGGCAGTGCGGCTGACTTTGTTATTCAGCATCAATCGGGGGCTAAACATTTGGCGCAGTTGCAAGCTAATTATGCGACAGCCGGGGTTGATGTCGATTGCGTGGCGTTTATCAGCGACATGGCGGCGGCTTACGCCTGGGCCGATGTGGTGATTTGTCGCGCGGGTGCGCTGACGGTTGCAGAAGTGGCGGCCGCCGGCTGTGCCGCCTTATTCGTGCCGTTTCCCTTTGCGGTTGATGATCATCAGACCGCCAATGCAGATTTTTTGCTGCAGCATGATGCGGCTTGGTTGATGCAGCAAAGTGAGCTGACCGCGAGTGGATTGGCGCAATGGTTGTCCAGTTTGCAGCGGACAGAATTAGCGCAGCGTGCCGGCAAGGCGCGTGCACTGGCCAGGCCGGATGCAACCGAGCGGGTGGTCGCTATTTGTAAGGAATTGGCGCAATGAAACATAAAGTGCATCGCATTCATTTTGTCGGCATCGGCGGGGCTGGCATGAGCGGTATTGCGGAAGTGCTGCTTAATCTCGGTTATCAGGTTTCTGGTAGCGATGCGGCCGATAACGTCGTCACGCAGCGGTTAACAAGCATGGGCGCTAAGGTTTTCCGTGGTCATGCTGCCGAACAGGTGGCTGCTGCCGATGTGTTGGTCATTTCCAGCGCCATTCAGGAAGATAACCCGGAAGTGCAGGCGGCGCGGGCTAAGCATATTCCTGTCGTGGCGCGTGCGATGATGTTGGCAGAATTAATGCGCTTCAAACAAGGCATTGCCATTGCCGGTACACACGGTAAAACCACCACAACGAGTCTGATTGCCAGCATTTTGAACGAGGCCGGGCTGGATCCGACCTTTGTGATTGGCGGTAAGTTATTAGCGGCCGGGGCCAATGCGCGTCTAGGCCAAGGCGAATGGTTGGTGGCGGAGGCTGATGAATCGGATGCGTCCTTTCTGCATTTATCACCGGTATTATCAGTGGTAACTAATATCGACGCCGATCACATGGAAACCTATGGCCATGATTTTGAGAAACTGAAATCGGCTTTTGTTGAGTTTTTGCATCGCTTACCGTTTTGGGGCATGGCGGTGTTGTGTGCGGATGACGCCAATATTCGCAGCTTGCTGCCGCGCATCATCAAGCCGGTGATTACCTATGGCACGCAAGAAGAATGCACCATTCGGGCGGTTGATATTCGCGCCGACCACGGCTGTATGCAGTTTACCGCGCTACGGGCCGGCAACCCCACACCATTGGAAATTACCCTTAATCTACCGGGGATGCATAATGTGCTCAACGCCTTAGCTGCTATCGCTGTGGCGTGGGAATTGCAAGTGGCCGATGCCGCGGTGCAAAAGGCGCTGGCCGGATTTAGCGGCGTGGGACGACGCTTTCAGCGCTATGGCGAGATTCGTTTGCCGGATGGACGTACTTTTACCCTGGTTGATGATTACGGTCATCACCCGGTGGAAATGCGCGCCACCTTGCTGGCCGCCCGCGGCGCGTTTCCCGGACGGCGTTTGGTGTTGGCCTTTCAGCCACATCGCTACACGCGTACCCGCGATTTATTCGAAGATTTTGTGCAAGTGCTTTCCATGGCAGATGCCGTGCTGCTGACCGAAGTTTATGCCGCCAGCGAGTCGCCGATCGTCGCGGCGGATGGGCGTAGTTTGTCGCGGGCGGTGCGCGTCGCCGGCAAAGTGGAACCGGTATTTGTCGCCGACGTGAACGATTTGCCGGCCGCTCTGGCCGACTTCATCCAGAGCGGTGATGTCGTGTTATGTATGGGGGCGGGTTCGATTGGGTTGACATCGGCACGCTTGGCGGGATTGGCGGGTTTGGGTACAGATGCGGCCTTGGGTGCGGAAGTGACGCGCACGGATGGCAAATTGTTATGACCGAGCACGTTTCCGCCAGCCA
>CAYWXO010000008.1:26246-35878 GCA_964462255.1 uncultured Thiobacillus sp.
TCGTGTTATGTATGGGGGCGGGTTCGATTGGGTTGACATCGGCACGCTTGGCGGCTTTGGGTACAGATGCGGGTTTGGGTGTAGATGCAGCTTTAGGTGCGGAAGTGACTCGCACGGATGGCAAATTGATATGACCGAGCCCGTTTCCGCCAGCCAGCCGCGTGGTGTTCTGCTGCGCCATGCCGAAATGCACCGTTTCACCAGTTGGCGGGTCGGCGGCCAAGCCGATCGCTTCTATACGCCGGTTGATCTAACGGATTTATCGGTGTTTTTAAAGACCTTGCATAAGGATGAGCCGGTGTACTTTATCGGCCTGGGCAGCAATCTACTGGTGCGTGATGGCGGTGTGCGCGGTACGGTAATTCACTTGCATGGTGCGCTGCGGCATATCGAGTTGATGCAACGTCGGTCACAGGCAGGTAATACCTGTCAATTTTCCGATAAATCGACGACAGCAGCGGGCACAGGCCAAGGAGGTTCAGAACCATTAGCCGCCGCCCATTCATTTGGGGTGATTTTTGCGGAGGCCGGCGTGGCCAGCCCTAAGGTGGCACGATTTGCGGCGCTGAATAATTTGGTAGATGCGGAATTTCTGGCGGGTATTCCCGGTACGGTGGGCGGAGCCCTGGCGATGAATGCCGGCTGTTACGGTCATGAAACATGGGAATTTGTCTGCAAGGTACAAACGGTTGATCGGTGTGGCGATATTCATCAGCGCACGCCGAAGGAATACCGCGTGGGCTACCGACATGTTGAGTCAGACAGTCAGACGGCGTGTCGTGAATGGTTTGTCGGCGCTTGGTTTATGTTTCCGCAAGGTGATGGCGCAGCGTCACGCCGCGACATTAAACGCTTGTTGCAAAAACGCATTGCCAGTCAGCCGCTCAATTTGCCGAATGCCGGCTCAGTCTTCCGTAATCCACCGGGAGATTATGCCGCACGTCTGATTGAGGCGTGTGGTTTGAAAGGCGAAACGCTGGGCGGCGCGCAAGTTTCGGAAAAGCATGCCAACTTTATCGTTAATCAAGGAAATGCCAGCGCCAGTGATATAGAAAGCTTGATTAATTTAGTGCAAGCCAGAGTACATGATAAATATGGTATCCAATTGCAAAAAGAAATATGTGTCTTGGGGGAAAATCTGTGAGCCAGATCGTTGATAATAGCGCGGCCAAGTTTGGCAAAGTGGCGGTCATGTTGGGCGGCACATCGGCTGAGCGCGAGGTTTCCCTGCAAAGTGGTACTGCGGTGTTAGCTGCATTGCAAAGCCGTGGCGTTGATGCGCAGGCGTTTGACCCAGCCGTGCGGCCGCTAGCGGAGCTGCAAACGCAAGGGTTTGCGCGCGTGTTCATTGCCCTGCATGGCCGCGGTGGTGAAGATGGTTCGCTGCAAGGCGCACTGACGTTAATGAAGATACCGTTTACCGGCAGCGGCGTGCTGGCTTCGGCTCTGGCGATGGACAAGTTACGCAGTAAATGGGTGTGGCAGGCTTTGGGGCTGCCGATTCCGGCCTTTGCGGTGCTGACGGCTGAGAGCGATTTTGCCGCCCTCATCGACAGACTGGGCTTGCCGTTGTTCGTCAAGCCAGCGCGGGAAGGCTCCAGCATTGGCATCGTTAAAGTAAAAGCCGCAGCGGATTTGCTGCCGGCTTATCAGCAGGCGGCGCAACACGATAGCCTGGTACTGGCAGAACGGGCTCTCACCGGTGGTGAATATACTGTAACAATTTTGGGGGATAACCATGCGCTACCCGCTATCTGCATTGTGCCAGCCAATGAATTTTACGATTACGATGCCAAATATCTAAGCGATAACACGCGCTATCTGTGCCCGAGTGGTTTGAGTGAGACACAAGAAAAAGCGATGCAAGCGCTGGCGCTGCAGGGTTATCAGGCCTTGGGCTGTCGTGGCTGGGGGCGCATCGATTTTCTGCTGGATGAAATGGGTGTGCCGTATTTACTGGAAGCGAATACCTCCCCTGGCATGACCAGCCATAGTCTGGCTCCAATGGCGGCACGTGCCGATGGCCTTGAATTTGCTGATTTGTGCCTGCGTATTCTGGAGATGTGTGATGTGGGATAACCCGGATGCCCTCAATCGGCTGAGTCGCTGGGTCATCTACGCAACCATTGGCTTCGTGCTGTGGACGGTGGGTCGCGTCACGCTGGATAACTTGTTTCCCTTCAAGCAAGTGACCGTGGTAGGCGCGCAACATGCGGACACCCGTCGCGCTGCGCAGGGCCTGTCGAGTCAATTGTCTGGCGGCTTCTTTTCGATGGACTTGCATGGTTTACATCAAAAATTTGAGCGTTTACCCTGGGTTCGGCAGGCGCAAGTTCGGCGACTCTGGCCCGGCCGATTAGTCGTGGAGTTGAGCGAACATCGTCCGGCGGCGGCATGGAATGATCGTGCCACCCTGGATACTTATGGCGTTATTTTTCCGGTGACACCGTGGACAGGCTTGCCGCGAATCTACGCGCCGGAAGGCATGGAGCGTGAAGTGGCACGCCGTTACGGCGAATTTACTGCGCTGGTTGAACCGATGGGCGCACGCGTTGAACAGGTCATGGTAAGTACACGTTTATCATGGCGAATTCGCTTGAGTGGTGGCGTAATTGGCAGTAGCTCGATTAGTGTAGAGCTGGGGCGCGAACGACTGACCGAACGACTGCAGCGTTTCGCGCAGTTTTATCCGCAAGCCATGGCGGCAGTGGGACCGATGCAACGGATTGATATGCGCTATCCCAATGGGTTTGGTGGCGAGCCGTTACGTCGAAATTATCCAAAAGTTGAAATCAAATCGAATCCTGAGCAGGCATAAAGCAGATGAAAAAAATGACTGAAAGTAAGGACCTGATCGTCGGCCTGGATATTGGCACGTCAAAGATTGTCGCGCTGGTGGGCGAGCCGTTACCGGAAGGTGGCCTCAACATCATCGGCATGGGGCAAGCGCCCTCGCGTGGACTAAAGAAAGGCGTTGTGGTGAATATCGAAGCCACCGTCGCGGCGATTCAACGCGCGTTGGAAGAAGCTGAGTTAATGGCGAACTGCAAAATTACTGAGGTTTACACCGGTATTGCCGGGAGTCATATCAAGGCGCAAAACTCCAGTGGCATGTTGCCGATTCGTGACCGCGAAGTATCGCAGGCGGATGTTGATCAAGTGATAGGCATCGCCCGTGCGTTAAATATACCGGCCGATCAACAAGTGCTGCATGTTTTACCGCAAGAATTCATCATTGATGGGCAAGATGGTGTGCGTGAACCGCTCGGTATGTCCGGTGTTCGTTTGGAAGTGAAAGTGCATATTGTGACTGGCGCGGTTTCGGCCGCGCAAAACATCGTCAAATGTGTGCGTCGTTGCGGGCTGGAAGTCAGTGATTTGGTGTTGCAACCGTTGGCATCCAGTTATTCGGTCTTGAATGAAGATGAAAAAGACCTAGGGGTCTGCATTGTTGATATTGGCGGCGGAACTACCGATATCGCAGTGTTTACTCGCGGTGCAATTCAGCATGTTGCCGTCATTCCTATTGCCGGCGATCAAATTACAAATGACATTGCCCAGACTTTACGCACGCCAACGCGTGAAGCGGAAGACTTAAAGATTCAACATGGTATAGCGCTGCGTCAATTGGCTGACCCCAAAGAGATGATTGAAGTGCCGGGCATTGGCGAGCGTGGCCCGCGCATGTTATCGAAACAGTTGCTATCGGAAGTGATCGAGCCGCGGGTGGAAGAGTTGTATGGCCTTGTGCAGGCGGAGTTGCGGCGCAGTGGTTTTGAAGAGCAGATTTCTTCCGGGCTGGTTTTGACGGGGGGCGCGAGTCAAATGCATGGCATGGTGGAACTGGCGGAGGAGGTGTTTCACATGCCGGTGCGTATCGGGGTGCCAGAGTATTTAGGTGGGTTTTCTGATCGGGTGCGTAATCCACGCTATTCGACCAGTGTGGGATTGCTGTTGGCGGGTTTGGAAAAACATGATCTGGATCATGCTGCACGGATGCAGGGAGCCAGTTTTGGTCAGGTCATGAACAAGATGAAGAGTTGGTTTAAGCAAAATTTTTAGTACCGAGGCTGTCTCGGTATTTTTCAGGTTTTCATGAAATTGAAGGAGGGATTTGAGATGTTATTTGAACTGGAAGAAATGCGAACTCAAGAGGCCGTGATTAAGGTCATCGGCGTTGGTGGGTGTGGCGGTAATGCGGTTGATCACATGATAAATCGTGGTATGACCGGGGTTGAATTCATTACGATTAATACCGATTCGCAGGCGCTGCGTCGCACAAAGGCTAGCTCGCAATTGCAGATCGGCAATTCGGCGACTAAGGGGCTTGGCGCAGGTGGCAAGTGGGAAGTAGGCCGTGAAGCCGCCTTGGAAGATCGCGAACGCATCGCTGAATTGATTGATGGTGCCGATATGCTGTTTATTGCCGCCGGCATGGGCGGGGGTACCGGCACCGGCGCTGCGCCCGTGGTGGCCGAAGTCGCCAAGGACTTGGGAATATTGGCGGTGGCGGTAGTGACTAAGCCATTTAGCTTTGAAGGTAAGCGCATGCGTTCAGCGGAAACCGGTTTGAAGGCGCTGTCTGAACACGTAGATAGTTTGATTGTGATTCCGAATGAAAAGCTGATTGCCGTCATGGGGCCAGGCGCTCGGCTGACCGATGCATTTAATGCCGCCAATGATGTATTGCATAACGCGGTTTCTGGTATTTCGGAAATCATCAGTAAACCCGGCATGATCAACGTCGATTTTGCTGACGTAAAAACGGTGATGAGTGAAATCGGCATGGCCATGATGGGATCGGCAGACGCCAGCGGTGAAAATCGTGCGCGTGATGCCGCCGAAGCCGCCGTGTCCAGCCCATTACTGGAAAATGTTGATCTCAAGGGCGCGCGCGGTGTATTGGTCAATATCACTTCAGATGATAGTTTGACAATAGAAGAGTATTACGAGGTGATGAACACCATACAAAACTTTGCCGCTGAGGAAGCGACGGTGATTGTTGGCACCTCCTTCGATGAAACGATGTCCACCAGCTTACGCGTTACCATGGTGGCGACTGGATTGGGTAATCCAGTGCGTCATAACAGCAAAACACCGGTGATGAAAATTGTTGAGCCATTGCACCAGCAGCTTAATGGTACAGACGGTATGCCTGTTTACGGTTCAAGTTATGATCCGAATAATAATTACGATACGCCAACAGCAATTCGTTCGCGTCGGACGCAGGCGGCAGTGGATATGGCACAAACAGCCGGACTCGACTCGCTCGATATTCCCGCATTCTTACGTAAGCAAGCTGACTAAATTGCCATCTCTGGAACGAATGCATTGCCCTCCTTTTCATTCGTATCCAGCGGGTTAATTTATTGATTATATTGAGAAGGTCGCATAAGCCGCATGATCCGCCAACGAACGGTTAAAACTCAGATTCGCGCTACCGGCGTTGGGCTGCATACCGGCGCGCGCGTCAATTTGATCTTGCGACCCGCCGCAGCGGAAACCGGCATCATCATTCGCCGCATTGATTTGCCTGGAAACTGTGATTTCCGCATTGCCCCGGAGCGGGTAACGGATACGCGTTTATGCTCAGCGCTGGAAGGAAATGGCGCTAAGGTTTCAACGGTGGAACATCTTATGTCTGCCTTGGCAGGCTTAGGTGTTGACAATGTATATATTGATATAGATGGCCCGGAAGTGCCGATACTGGATGGTTCCGCAGCACCATGGGTCTATTTACTGCAAACAGCGGGTATTGAAAGTCTGGATGCACCCAAGCGTTTTATACGGGTTTTAAAAGCGGTGCGCATTGAAGAAGGCAGCGGCGATAACCACAAATGGGCGCAATTTGAGCCGTATGAGGGCTGCACCTTGTCCTTTCGTATCGCCTTTGATCATCCGGTGTTTCGCCAATCGGCCAAGGAAATGTATATCGATTTATCGCGCCAGTCCTATGTCAAAGAAGTCAGCCGCGCGCGTACTTTTGGCTTTATGAATGAAGTGGAATATTTGCGTAGCCATGGTTTAGCGCTAGGTGGCACGTTGGATAACGCCATCGTTATGGATGAATTCAAAGTGCTGAATAGTGACGGACTGCGCTACGCCGATGAATTCGTCAAACATAAAGTACTCGATGCCGTCGGCGACCTCTACCTGACGGGTCACCCGATTTTAGCGGCGTTTTCTGCCTATAAATCCGGCCATGGCCTTAATAATCGCTTATTACGTACGCTGACTGAAGACAGCAGTGCGTGGGAATGGGCAACCTTCACGAACGAAGCACAAACACCAGCGGCGTTACGCACGCTTTATCCAAAGAATTAATAGGGGACAGACCACGGTTTTTTGCATCGCAAAAAACCGTGGTCTGTCCCCTATTAATTGACTAGGTAGCGTTTGTCATCAAACGTGGCGACCCACTCCGGTTTATAAATCACCAGTAGGGTGATTAGCATGCCGGTGATAAACGCTTCGCTGAAGGAAATCAGCAGGAAAAAGGGTGAGTATTCTTCCAGCAAATATTCCAACGAATATGCGCCAGATAACGCGACAAACCCGGTGGCTACAACGCCCACAGCGATAGTGGCCAGCGCTGCGCCGAAAAACGCATTGAGAAAAATATAGATGAACAAATGATTGGGCAGCTTGCGATCCACCAGCGTAAAAATCCCCCATGACACCGCCACCGGCACCGCGCCCATAATCAGCCAATTGGCCGCAATCGGCGCGAACTCGCCTTGCCAGCCAGAAACGGCGAGGGTAATCAAAGCGAGAGCCAGTAAGGCAAACAAAGGTCGAAACATCAACGTTAACGCCGTCGCACCCAGCAGATGAAAATTTAGTCCCGGCTTAATCCCGGTTTTGATCAGCCAAAGCCCGAGTACAGCAACGGTAGCCGCTAAAAAGATATTGAGGTTGGCTGGATCACGCAACATGCGCCAACCGGCGCGGCGCAGAATCAGCAAAAACAGCGCGGCAGCCAGAAGCCAAAGGCCCCACAACCAGTGCAAAGGAATATTGGCAGCAACCAGATTCATGGTAAGCAAGTCCGGAAAAATAAAGGGCGCAATCGGGGACAGACCACGGTTTCGCTATTTTCCCTCTTATTGGTCGGCATAGAAATAGCGGGCTCGGATAAAATGGCCGTCTTTACCTTCACGCGAAAGATCGCTGCCATGCAACTTGCCCTGTTTGATCTCGATAACACCCTGCTGGCCGGCGATTCCGATTTTGAATGGGCGCAATACCTGATCGAACAGGGCGTTCTCGACCGCGAAATTTATGAAGCGCGCAATCAAACTTTTTACGACCAATACAAAGCCGGCACGTTGGATATCTACGAATTTCTCGACTTTCAACTGAAACCCCTCGCGCGCCATCCGCGTGCGCAATTGGACGCGTGGCATGCCGACTTTATGGCACGTAAAATCCTGCCGATGATCGCGCCCGGCAGTGCCGATTTGTTAGCTAAACATCGCCACGATGTCTGCGTCATCATCACTGCCACCAATAGTTTTGTTACCGCGCCGATCGCCGCACATTTGGGCGTCACGCATTTGATCGCCACCGAGCCGGAGCAATTCAACGGTGAATTCACCGGCCGCCCGGCCGGACTTCCCTCGTTCAAGGAAGGCAAAGTACGCCGTTTGCATGAATGGTTAGCCGCACGTGGGCAAGGGTGGCACGATGTGCAAGCGAGTTGGTTTTACAGTGATTCGATGAATGATTTGCCCTTGCTGGAAATGGTTCATTATCCCGTCGCCGTCGATGCGGATGCCACTTTGCAGGCGACTGCACAAGCACGCGGCTGGCCGTGTATCAGCTTGCGCGCGTAACTATTAGCAGATTCAACTTTAGATAATGACAATGAAATTGATCGCCCTGTTTTTTGTGTTTTTCCTGGCTGTGTTCAGCTCTTCCCCGCAGGCGGCAGAGGCTGTCCCTATCGTGATCAAGTTTTCGCACGTCGTCGCGCCTGATACGCCGAAGGGGCGCGCGGCTGAGCATTTCAAGAGGATCGCTGAAGCGCGTACGCAAGGCCGAGTCATCGTCGAGGTCTATCCCAATGGTCAATTACATCAGGATCGTGACGAGATGGAAGCCTTGCAATCGGGGGCGGTACAAATGTTGGCACCCTCGCTGGCCAAATTTGGCACGCTCGGTGTGCGTTCTTTCGAGCTATTTGATCTGCCCTACCTCTTTCCCAATAAGCAATCTTTGTACCGGGTTATGGATGGTAAATTTGGCCGACTCATGTTTACCCAACTGGAATCAAAAGGATTGCTGGGCTTGGCTTATTGGGATAACGGCTTCAAGCAAATGAGCGCCAATAAACCCTTAAAAACCCTTGCCGATTTTGAAGGGCTTAAAATGCGCATTCAATCATCCAAAGTATTGGAAGCGCAGATGAAAGCGCTCGGTGCTCACCCCCAGGTCATCGCATTTTCTGATGTTTACTCGGCCTTACAACGTGGCAACGTTGATGGCACCGAGAACCCGCTCTCTAATCTTTACACGCAAAAAATGCATGAGGTGCAGCGGCATTTAACGTTGTCTGATCACGGCTATCTGGGTTACGCGGTAATCGTTAATAAAGCGTTTTGGGAAAAATTGCCGCAAGATATACGCACTATCCTCAATAAAGCCATGCAAGATAGCACCGTATTTGAACGCAGAATCGCGCAAGAAGAAAACGATGCCGCGCTCGCCAAAGTCAAGGCCGCCGGTACCACTCAAGTTTATGTATTACCCTACAAAGATCGCTTGATCTGGCAAAAGGCCCTGCTGCCGGTGCATAAAGAATTTGAAAGCATCATTGGCCGTGACTTGATTCAAGCAAGCTATCGTGCAGCCAGCGAAGAATAACCGTGGTCTGTCCCCTATTAAAATGACTATGAAAAATCCGCCGCTTGAATCTGTGTTGCAGCCTGGCGTTAAAAAGCGGGAGGTTTGGGCTTGGGCGATGTTTGATTTCGCCAATTCGGGTTACACCACGGTCGTCATTACCGCGGTTTTCAACGCCTATTTTGTCGCGGTGATTGCCGGCGGCGCGAGCTGGGGTAGTTTGTTGTGGACCAGTGCGTTAGCCCTATCGTATTTACTGGTTATGCTGACTGCACCGGCTATTGGTGCCTATGCTGACGCGCATCTAGCCAAGAAGAAGCTACTGGCCATGACTACGTTGGCTTGTGCTGCCAGCACGGCCGCTTTAGCCTTTGTCGGCCCAGAGCAATTGGTGTGGGTTGTTGTGCTCATTGTTATCAGTAATTTCTTTTTCGGCAGCGGCGAGAATCTGATTGCTGCATTTCTGCCGGAACTTGCGCGTGAACGGGGTTTGGGCCGCGTTTCCGGCTGGGGTTGGGGGCTTGGTTATTTGGGTGGCATGCTAACGCTGGGCCTTTGCCTAATTTATATCGACTACGCACAAAAGGCCGGCCAGAGCGCCGAATCCTTCATAGCGGCCAGCTTGTTAATCACCGCTGGCATGTTTCTCCTCGCCAGCTTACCTACCTTTCTCGTGCTGCACGAACGCGACTGTCGTGAAAAAACCGGGGACAGACCACGGTTTTTTGGCAGCGCCAAAAAACCGTGGTCTGTCCCCGGTTTTTCTGTATTGCGCAATTATCCGGATC
>CAYWXO010000009.1:0-1552 GCA_964462255.1 uncultured Thiobacillus sp.
GTTTTTTTGTTTGGATTCAGGTGGTTATTGTCACTTTTGAACCCCGAAACTTTAGCATATAAATCAATGCACTATATTATTTTTTCGAAGCGACTGCGTTTCTGTTTATCGTTATGTTTGCTGTTCGGGCTTGCGGGGGGTGTTCATGCCGCCAGTATCAGCGAAATAACGCCTTCGCACGTTTATGCGCAGACCTTGCAGATTGAGAAAGAGGTTGAGCTGTTGCGGCGGCATTACAAGATTACCGCGCGCAACCCGGTGACACCGGTGGTGTTCGACATTCAATCGCGCCACGCTTGGCAAAAGAGCTATGACGTTTTAGCCAAGCTCAATATTTTTCGCCGTAAAAACGGCATGGATGGATTTTCGTCGGTGGCAGTCGAACCCAGTACGCGCATGGAGCCCGCTAAAGTATGGGAACAAACGCAGCGGATCTTGACGGAAATCCGCATCATCAAAAAACAACTGGGTGTGGTTGGCGCAATCAGTCCGGCTGCCGTCGTCAGCGGCAAGCAAAAAATTGATGTCTTCAACAAGCTTAACGAAATCAGCTACGACCTGGACGCGCTCAACGGCGAGGGGATTAGCCCTTCTCATGTTTATGCAGAAGCACTGCGCATCAATGAAGATATCAATGCCATCTTGCGCAGCACTAACACCCTTGATAGCGCAGTGCCCCCTGCCCGCAATATCAAAGTTGAACCGAAGGACTCTTTGCGAGTGGCCTTTGCCTTGATGCAGGAAATTCAGCGCATGCAGCGTAAACTCGCCATCGAAAACACTGATTTTAGTGTTTTCCTAAAAAAAGACGCGGTGGTGCCGTCCGATGTCTTCAATATGATCGGGCTTTGTTTAGCTGAGTTACAACCAGTCAAGGCTAAATTGGGCATGAATCACCACATCACACCGCCTGCTGAGTTTCATCGCGGTAAGACGCCGGCTGAAGTCGTCCAGTTACTTGGCTACGCCACCCAAAAGCTGCATTTGGTCAATTTACGTTGAGCCCAATATCATGAATGCCATTAAGTTTGTCCCTAATGGGTTGCGTAATAGGTTGCGTAATGGGTTGCACCATTGGCCTAAGTTGTGGGCATTGGTGCAGTCAAGTTTTCAACAACGCGGCTTGCGTGCGCGGTTTTTATGGCTGTTTTATTTGATCACGCTAGGGTCGGTCAGCTTGGTTGGCTACTTTGGCTATGACAGTGCAAGCAGCGCCCACCGCAGTAAAGCAAACGATCTGGTGGCGGGCTATACCGTTGAAACCGCCAATAAGCTGGAGAGTTTGCAGGAGCAAACGCGCAATGGTCTCGACTTTCTGGCGAACGATCCCTCCTTGCTGCGTTATAACTATTGGCACGATATGGCCGATGAAGGTAAACAGCGTGAATGGATGTCCAAATTTGCCGACCAGCTGCGTATTTTTGCCGGCAGCTACGCGTTCCTTTACAAAATTCACTTTATTGATGCGAGCGGCAAAGAGATTGTCGGCGTCAAGCGCGACTGGCAAACCGGCTTGGCGAGCGTGCTCAGCGAAGATCAATTGCAGCAACAT
>CAYWXO010000009.1:1652-5468 GCA_964462255.1 uncultured Thiobacillus sp.
CGCGCAGCATGAAACTCAGTAAAGGCGAGTATTACGCCACTACGCTGTCCCCTAATCGCGAGCACGGCAAAGTTGAACAACCGTTGCTGCCAGTGCTGCGCTTTGCCACGCCGGTTATTGGCGAAAATAATACTCGATATGGCGTGGTGGTTATTACGGTACTCGGGGAGGCCTATTTTAAGCACGTGCGTGAGGCCAATAGCGTTAGCGCGAATCGTCAATTTATCCTGGTTGGTAATAAGGGAGATTATTTATATCATCCTGATCAAGCCAAGTCGTATGGTTTGATCCGCGGCCATAGCGCTAGTTTCAATGCCGATTTCCCCGAGCTGTTAGACAAAGTCGAACATTATGAGACGCAGCAGACCCTTGATACGCACGGCCACATCATGTCTTTCCTGCATATTCATCCGAATGTGGGGCGTCATGAAAATGGTTTCATCCTGGTCGGTATGGTCGATAACTCCGAGGCACTGGCCGATTTGAGCCGCTTTGTTTGGCTGTTTGCCGTGCTGTTGATCGGGGTTGCAATAGTGGTGATGATTGCAGCACGTTACTTTATTGATGGCCTGATGCGTCCTTTGGAAGCGATTACTCTGCAATTACAGCGCTTGGGTCGTGGCGAGGTGGGTGGCAAAGGAGATAGCAGCGGCTGGATAGAAATTGACTATCAGGGCAATGATGAAATCAGCCGCATGATTGCTTCCAGTCGCGTTGTGATGCCGGCGATGGAGCGCTTGGCCGAGCAAGCCGATGTCATTTCGCGCGGCGATTTTTCTGGCGAAATCCCCCTGCTTTCCGAGCAAGATCGACTCGGTACAGCCATTAATAATATGACCCACATGTTGCGAGATGCACGCAATGAGGAACAGCGCAACGCCTGGCTGAAGGATGGCATCAGCCAGATGAACCTTGCATTGGCCGGCGACCTGAATGAGCAGCAATTGGCCGATGCGGCGATTAGTTTGCTCGGCCGCTATCTCGACGCCGGCCGTGGGGTGTTTTATGTCTATCAAGACAACGAGGCGCAGCTCGAACTGCTGGGCAGCTACATGTTTAGCGAACGCGAAGCCTTGGGCAACCGCTTCAAGCTGGGCGAGGGAGCGGTCGGCCAGGTGGCGCGGGAAAAGAAACCGATCATGCTGCATGCACAGCAAGGCGGTGCGCTGCACGAAAATGCCCCCGTAGTCACTGGTACGCTAAGTCAGCCGCCGCAGCACATTTACACCTGGCCCTTGCTGCGCGAAGGTGAACTGCTCGGCGTCATTGAATTGGCTTCGTTCGAGCGTTATGACGCACTACGGCAAGAATTCATCGCGCGCGCCGCCGATGTGATGGCTTCCTTCCTCTACATTGTTGGCCAGCGCGAAAAGATTAAAGAGTTGTTGCGCGTGGCTGAAGCGGCCACGCGCCAGGCGCAAGAGCAAAGCCGCCAATTACAGCTCACCAACACGCAAATGGAGGAACAGCAACAGCAATTGCAACAGCAATCGGCCGAGCTGCAAGCCACCAATAGTCAAATGGAAGAGCAGCAGCAACAACTGCAACAACAATCGGCCGAGTTGCAGGCCAGCAATAGCCAAATGGAAGAAGCGCAATTGCAATTGGAAGAGCGCAATCGGGAATTGCTGCGCTCACAGGCGGAACTGGACGCCCGCGCCAAACAATTAGCGTTATCGAGCAAATACAAATCTGAATTCCTGGCCAATATGAGCCACGAGCTGCGCACACCGCTCAACTCCATCATCTTGTTGGCCAAGCTGATGGCGCGTAATGAGGACAACACACTGGGTGAAGAGGCCGTTAAACGCGCCGATGTGATTCATCGTGCCGGGCTGGATCTGCTGCGGCTGATTAACGATGTGCTGGATCTTTCCAAGGTAGAAGCGGGCCGCATGGAACTGCATGCCGCGCCTATTGCCACCCAGACACTGGCCGAGGAATTCCGTGACTTTTTCAGCGCACCCGCCGGCGACAAGGGGCTAACCCTGCAGATTGAAGATCACATTAACGGCGAGATTAACGTTGACCGCGACAAGGTGACGCAGGTAGTGCGTAACCTGTTGTCTAATGCCATTAAGTTTACGCCGCAGGGCCGAGTGACCTTGCGCTTCGAGCGGCAGCCGACTGGACCGTTGCCGTTATGTATTAGTGTCAGCGACAGCGGCATTGGCGTGGCAGCCGATAAGCAGAAGCTGATTTTTGAGGCTTTTCAACAAGCCGATGGCTCCACCAGCCGCGAGTACGGCGGCACCGGTTTGGGGCTATCCATTAGCTTATCGTTCGCACGCTTAATGGGCGGTACCATTGAGTTAGTCAGCAGCGTGGGCGAAGGCAGCACCTTTACGCTGTTGTTACCCCGGACGCCACCATCGTCACCCCCGCAGACTTTGCCTTCCCCAATAGCATCCCATCACGCCAGCGTGCCGGCGGTCGTGCCCTTGCCGCCCGCGGCAGTGACCTGGCCCAGCGACGACCGTCAGCACATCGGCGGCAATGATGCGGTTTTATTATTGATTGACGATGACCCGGTGTTTGCCCAAGCCATACTCGACATCAATCATCGTCTTGGCTACAAAACCTTGCTGGCTGGCACCGGCGCTGATGGCCTGGCGTTGGCACGCAGCTTCAACCCGAATGGCATTTTGCTGGATCTCGGTTTGCCGGACATGGATGGCAGCGCCGTCTTACATCAATTAAAGAGTCACCCTGACTTGGCGGCGATTCCCGTCTATATCATTTCCGGACGCGACCGCGATAACGCCGTCATCGGCCATGGTGCGTTGGGCTGGCTGCATAAACCGGTCGATGCCGAGCAGATTGCCCAAGCCGAAGCGGAAGTTCTTGCCAAATTTGCCACCCTCGCCGATGCGCACAAGCACCAGGATATTTTGTTGCTAACTAACGGGGCGTTAACTGAAGGTGAAATTGCAGCCTTGCTCGACCCGGCAAACAGTCGGTTGGTGACACTGCCGGTGGCGCAAGCCAGTGCTGATAAGTTGCATGAAGTGCTGGCGACGGCGCGGCCGTTCCGTTTCGCCATTCTGGATCTCGGCATTGATAGCCACAGTCAAGCGCGTGCCCATCAGGTTGCGGCATTGCTGCATGCGCTTCTGCCGGAGATGGGGCTGATTTTTTATGGCGATAAACCGCTAGGGGATGAAGACGAAGCGCACCTGCGCCAGTATTCCGACAGCATCATTATCAAAACACCGCTGGCCGAACGCCGCCTGCAAGACAATATCAGCCATTTTCTTCAGCAAGCGCCGCAGCGTCGGCGTGGCCACACGGAGCCGGACAAGCCAGCCGGCAGCGGCAGCAAGCGTTTAATCGGCCGCCACATTTTGGTGGTGGATGACGACCCGCGTAATCTTTTCGTGCTGACCGCGGCGTTAGAACAGCACGGTGCCAAGGTGGAAACCGCGCTCAATGGCCGCAAGGCGCTGGATATGCTGGCAACGCTAACGCCCGATTTGGTGGTGATGGACATCATGATGCCGGAAATGGACGGCTATAAAACCATCGAAACCCTGCGCGCCAATGCTGAATTTAGTCACCTGCCAGTGATCGCCTTGACGGCCAAAGCGCTGCCCAGCGACCGTGCCCGCGCCTTGGCCGCCGGTGCGGACGATTATCTCGCCAAGCCGGCTGACTACGATGTACTGGTCAATATGGTGGCAGCGTGGTGTCAGGGGCGGCAATGAACCTTAGCCTGCAACAGATTCATTCCGCCGGCGGGGGCGAAGTCCACCGCGTCAATCTGCTCGGCTCGCTTGAGCGCAGCGAAGACACGGCTGAACTTGCCGCCCTGCTGGC
>CAYWXO010000009.1:5568-16954 GCA_964462255.1 uncultured Thiobacillus sp.
ATTGAGATCGTTTGCTTTGATGCCGACAACTTGCCGGTCAGTATTATCGAAGCGATTGCCGCCGCGCTCGACCGCGGGGTTGACGTTAAGGTGCGCGCCTATCGTCCGCTGCTGGCGTTTAGTTTGCTGCGCTTATCGCTGCCGGTGTTGTCGGTGCCGCCGCAAGCGCCGCCCGCTTTGCTGACCACCTGTCGCGCGGTAGCTATAGCAGGGTCGGCGAATAGCCTAGACAAAATACTTCATATCATCGATCACTTGCCGCAGAGCGAGGCGAGCATTTTCATTGCCCAGCACATCCTGGAAGACCGCGACAACCTGCTCGACCGTCTGCTGAAAGTGCGGACTGACTACAGCGTCGTCATGCCGCAGCAGTTAATGCCGGTGCAAGCCCGCACCATTTATATTGCGCCGCCCGGCTTTCACATGCGGGTAGCACACGGCCTGGTTTATCTGACGCATGACCGCTTGATGAGTTATGCGCGACCTTCCATCGACGTGTTATTTACCGCGCTGGCTGCCGAATATGGTGCCGACATTCTGGCCGTGCTGCTGTGCGGTTTTGGCGAAGATGGCGTGGCCGGATGCGCTGCCGTGCGCGCTGCCGGTGGTTGCGTCATCGTTGAAAATGGCAGTGAGTGTGACGCAGCCAACGTGCTGCCGGACCGGGTGTTTAGTGCCGGCCATTTCGATCACCAGCTTAAGTTGCAAGGCATGACCAGCCTGGTGGCCGCTGCGGTATCACCACGCAGCCATAAAACCCATGCAGACACGAAGCACTACGACGCCAGCCCGCTGCTGCCTTTATTCCTGGCCGCAGTGCATGAATTAACGGGTTACGATTTTCGCAGCTATCAGCGTGGCACTTTAGAGCGACGGATTGATAACCTGATTAGCCATGCCGGCTTGTCCTCCTTCTTCGATTTGCAACGCGCAGTGCTCTCTAACCCGCAGATGACGCAGCGCTTGTTGACCGAACTGTCGATCAATGTCACTGAATTTTTCCGCCACCCTGAACAATTCCTGCAACTGCGCCAGCATGTCTTACCTTACCTGGCCAGCTTCCCGCTGATCAAAATCTGGTCGGCCGGCTGTGCGACCGGCGAAGAGGCTTATTCACTGGCCATGCTGTTGGACGAACTTGGCTTGTTGGAAAAAAGCCGCATTTTTGCCACCGACATGAATGCCACGCTGTTGGAGCTGGCGCGCGCCGGCCTTTACCCGCACGAGGTATTAACCAAGAGTAAGAACAATCACAAACGGGCTTGTGATTGCACTAATTTCCCGCAGCGCCTGGAAGATCACGGCCGCTATCTTAAAGTCGCCGATCGTTATCGCGAGCGGGTGTTGTTTCATCATCATGCCTTAGGGCAAGACGGCGGCTTCAACGAATTTCAACTGATCGTCTGCCGTAACGTCATGATCTATTTCGACCCTGCGCTGCAACGTCGCGTGTTTAACTTATTTGCGCAATCGCTGCACCGTGAAGGTTTTCTCATGCTCGGCCCCAGTGATGGCCTGAAAACGCAGGCACAAGCCTGTCAGTTCAAAGCTGATTCTGCCGGTGACAACCTATATCGTTTTGCTGGAACTACGCAATGAATTCCACCGCGCTATCCCCGTTGAATACGCCTTTTGTGATTTTGATTGTCGATGACAATGCCAATAATCTATTTACCTTGCGGGCGCTGCTGCAGCGGGTGAAGGCGTGCGAAATCATCGAAGCCAGCTCCGGCATGGAAGCGCTTGGCCGCGTGTTGGATCGGCGGGTCGATTTGATTTTGCTCGACGTGCAAATGCCGGTCATGGACGGTTTCGAGACCGCCCGCCACCTGCAGATGGCCGAGCGTACGCGTGCCATTCCTATCGTGTTTATTACCGCGGTATTTAAGGCGGAAGAATTCATTCACCATGGCTTCGATATTGGCGCGGTGGATTACCTGGCTAAACCGATTGATGACCACCTGTTGCTCAATCGGGTCCATCTCTATCAAGCCATTCATAAACGGGAGCGTGAGTTGCGCGCTACTGTTGACCAATTGCATCAAAAAGAGCAGGCGCTGTTAGAAGCGAAAGATGCCGCCGAAGCCGCCAATCGCGCCAAGAGCACTTTTCTGGCCAATATGAGCCATGAGTTACGCACGCCGATGAATGCCATCATGGGCATGGCCAGCCTGGCCCTACGCAGCGCGACCGAGCCGCGTCTGATCGATCAACTGAACAAAATTGATCAAGCCTCCAAACACCTGCTGCACGTCATTAATGACATTCTTGATTTTTCTAAAATTGAGGCGGATCGCCTCAAGCTGGAGCAAGTCGATTTCACGCTGAGTGAAGTGCTAAAAAACCTGCTCAACCTTATCGGCCATAAGGCGACGGAAAAAGGCTTGCAACTGTATGTCGATGCGCCCAGCGCCATCGTGCGGATGAATGTGCACGGTGATTCTTTGCGCCTAGGGCAAATTCTGCTCAATCTCGTGGGCAATGCCATCAAATTCACTGCGCAAGGCAGCATTACCGTGCGCGTGCGCAGTGAGGGCGAAGAGGCCCGCGCGCGGCCGGATGCCGACAGTATTCGCTTACGTTTTGAAGTCGAGGACACCGGCATCGGCATCACCCCTGAAGATCAGCGGCGTTTGTTCGTGGCTTTTGAGCAGGCCGATGGCTCGATGACGCGCAGATACGGCGGCACCGGCCTAGGCTTGGCGATTAGTAAGCGACTGGTGGAATTGATGGACGGTGAAGTTGGCATCAATAGCATAGAGGGGCAGGGCAGCACCTTTTGGTTTAGCGTGCGTCTGGGCCGCTCAAAAGAGCCGCCTGCCCCGAGTGTGGTTGCGGTGCATTACGCCGCTGAAGCGCAGATTAAATCTCGCTATGCCGGCATCCCCATCCTCTTGGTGGAAGATGAGCCGATCAACCAGGAAGTGTCACGCGGCCTGCTGGAAGCTGTCGGCTTGACGGTCGATCTGGCCGAAGACGGTGTCCAGGCGGTGGCGATGGCGCAAGAATCCAGTTATCAACTCATCTTGATGGATATTCAACTTCCCAGGCTGAACGGCATTGAAGCCACCCGCATCATTCGTACCCTGCCGGGTTATCAATACGTGCCTATCCTTGCCATGACCGCCAATGCCTTTGATGAAGATCGGAAAGAATGCCTTGATGTCGGTATGAACGACCACATCAGCAAACCGGTGGATCCTGCCGTGTTATTCAATACCTTGTTGAAGTGGCTGGATGGTCAAAATAAGCCAGGCTATAACTAAGGGAAATTGAGGGGAGAAAGCTGATGTTTAATACACTGCGCGCACCGTCTTTATGGTTTTTGACGCTTTTTTCGCTGCTCAGCATAGGGGGAGGCTTAGGGTGGCAGGCGGCCAGTGAGTATGAAACCCAGATGGAGCGTGAATATACGCTGCTTGAAATTGCGGCGCGTAATCGGGCGGCGCATATTACCGGCCTGGTGCGCAGTATCGAAATCATGCTGATTAATATTCAAGGTGATTTAGGGAAAATGCCGCAGCTGTCAACGGCAGATAAAAATCAGCTGTTGACTGAGCGTATGCGGCAATTGCCGGAAACCCGCAGCATGTCGGTTATTGATCGCGACGGGCGGATTACGGCTTCGTCGTTGCCGGTGTTGCTTGGCTTTGACGCATCGAAACGGGATTATTTCGTGCAGATGCGTGCGGATCATGCTGAACACGCAGGCAAGAATATTTACATTTCAGCACCCTTCAAGAGTGCTAACGGTGATTTTGTCCTGTTGCTTGGGCGAGAACAACATGATGCGGCCGGCGATTTTAATGGCATTATTTCTGCCAGCATTAACTTAAGTAAATTTGGCGATATTCTCACCTCGGTGGTACCTTCGATGAATGAGGAATCGCGCGTCATCCACCAGAATGGCGACATTGTTTATGCTGTTCCACAAGGTAATAGTATGGTAGGTAAAAACTTGGTGGGTGGCATTGCTTACGATCAACATATTGCCTCGGGACAAAGCACCACGCGGCACCATAACATCAGCAAGATCGACGCGAAGAAAATGATGGCTGTTTTCCATCGGGTGGCCGGCACGCCGCTGATTATTATTACCGCCCGTCCTTATGCCGATGTCATTGCGCCATGGCAGTACTCAACGTTTGTGCGGGCGAGTGGTTTTATTTTGCTGGCCTCTTTTCTGCTGTTGCTGACGCGGTTGGTGGGACGTCGTCAACAGGCCTTGCTGCAGCAAGAAGTCATTTTCCGTACTGTTGCTGATTATGCCTACAGTTGGGAGTCGTGGGATTCGCCTGAGGGGGTGCCGATCTACATTTCGCCCTCGTGCGAACAGATCAGCAGTTATCGTCGTGAAGAGTTTTTTGCTGACCCCCAACTGATGGAGCGCATCGTGCTGCCGGAAGATAGGCAGACCTGGTTGGGACATCGGCAGGTGATTGCGCAGGAAAGTGGCACCCATGACATGACTTTTCGCATCCGTTGCCGTGATGGGTCGGAGCGCTGGATTGAGCATATATGTAATCCGGTGGTCGATAGCCATGGGCAATTTCTCGGGCGGCGCAGTAGTAATCGCGATATCACCGCACGTAAACACGGCGAGCTGGCGTTGATTCAGGCCATGCACGCGGCCGAAGCGGCCAGTGAAGCCAAAACGCATTTTGTGACCAATATGAGTCATGAAATTCGTACGCCGCTGAACGGGGTTATCGGCTTGACGGATTTGCTGCTGGAAGATAAAGACCTCAGCGCTCGGCAACGGGATTACTTGCTAAAGATTAAAAGTTCATCAGAAGCACTGTTGTCTATTTTGAACGATATTCTCGATTTTTCTAAGGTAGAAGCCGGTAATTTGGCGTTGGAGGTGACTGAATTTTCGCTGCAAGGCCTATTGGGTAGCCTCGCGAAGTTGTTCAGCGTGCATGCGGAGGAAAAAGGGCTGACGCTGAAGTGGGTTGTTGCCAATGACGTGCCGCCCAGGTTAATGGGCGACCCGCTACGCTTGGGCCAGGTGTTGAATAATTTAGTCGGCAATGCGCTGAAGTTTTCCGAACAAGGCGAGATTCAACTTCACATTGAGCGGGTGGCCCTGCCGGTCGAGGGTGCGTCTGAGGTTGGGGTTGCCGCCGCTGCGTCTAGCTCAGTCACGCTGCGTTTTGCCGTGCAGGACCAAGGTATCGGTATGACAGCGGAACAGGTGGAAAACTTGTTTCAGCCGTTTACGCAGGCCGATAGCTCCATTACGCGCAAGTTTGGCGGTGCGGGTTTAGGGCTGACCATCAGCAAGCGGATTGTGGAGAAAATGGGGGGCACTATGAGCGTGAGTTCACTGAGCGGGCAGGGCAGTGAATTCAGCTTTACGCTTCAATTTTCGTTACCCCCCGCTTTGTTGCCGCTAGCGTCCGCGCCGAGCTCCGTGCCGGCCAGCTTAACTGAGCAGCTGCCCGGATTTGCCTTGCAAGATGTGCTGGAAATTCTCGATGGCAATACGGCGCAATTGAAGAATATGTTTATGCTGTTTGCAGCGCAGTTTGCGCAGGCAGCCGCCGATATTAACCAGTTGATTGCGGCAGGAAAACCGCAAGAAGCCGCGCTTTATCTCCACCAGATTAAAGGGGTGGCCGGTAATTTGGGGGCGCTGGCGCTGCGCCATGCGGTGGTCAATTTTGAGGCACAGCTTAAAGCGGGCGAGCCGTTGACCGAGCAGCCCGAATTCGAACGTGTGTTAGCGCAAACATTAACCGCCATTGCTGCCTTCACCAGCCCGGAGCCCGCGGAAGAATCTTCTGCTCAAGCTGCTCAATTGTCAGAACACTTGCTGGCGAGTGATTTATGTCATTGGCAACGGGCTGAATTGTTGTTGAAAGAACTGCGTGAATTGCTTGAAGGGCATGGTTTTGTGCCGCACGAACTGTTGCAATCCCTTAAACAGGCGCTGTGTTGCGCGTCGTTGCATAAGCCTTTAGCGACGTTGGAACGACAGATAAATAATTTCAGTTATGACGAAGCACGGGTGACGCTCGACATGATTGAGCATGCACAATGGCATCGCTGGCAAGGATGACTGAAAAAATGCACAACCCAAATAATTTACCCACGATCCTGATTGTTGACGATATCCCCTGCAATATTCAGTTACTTGCAGAGGCTTTGCGCGCCGACTATTGCATCAAAGTTGCGACGAGTGGCAAGGCCGCCCTGGCCATTGCACGCAGCCCGGAAACGCCGCTCGACCTGATTCTGCTCGATATCATGATGCCGGACATGGATGGGTATGAAGTTTGCCGCCAGCTTAAGCAGGACGCGCTGACGCAAAACATCCCGATCATTTTTGTCACCGCCAAAGATGAAAGCGTTGATGAAATTATGGGGCTCAGCTTGGGGGCTTCTGACTACATTACCAAGCCGATTAAAGTCGGCATTTTGCTGCAGCGGATCCGTAACTTATTAGAGCGCGAACAGTTGCGCAAACAAGTGGAAGTTGAGCGCGATACGTTGGAAGCGCGGGTCATTGAGCGGACGCAGGCGCTTGCTATCGCTAAGGAAAAGGCGGAAACCGCGAATCGTGCCAAGAGCGCTTTTCTTTCTAATATTAGCCATGAGTTGCGCACGCCGATGAATGCCATCATGGGGATGACGCATCTTGCACTGCGCCAGACGACGGATACGAAGCTGCGTAATCAGCTTGATAAGGTTATTCAGGCGTCGCAGCACCTGCTACACATCATTAACATGATTCTTGATGTGTCTAAAATGGAAGCGGAGCGGCTGACGCTTAATCAAGAGCCGTTTAATTTAGCCAGCGTGCTGGAAAATTTACTCAGCGTGGTAGGCCGTCAGGCCACCATTAAAGGTTTGCAGCTATATATTGATATGCCACCCGAGGTGGCACGTTTAGCCTTGGTCGGTGATGCGCAGCGATTGGGGCAAATTTTGCAGAACCTGACTGGCAATGCGGTTAAGTTCACTGAGCATGGTGCCATCTCCATACGTATTCGACTGCAAGAGAAATTATCAAATGAAGTCGTTTTGCATTTTGCGGTGCAGGATAGTGGCGTGGGCATCGCCGCGGCAGATCAGCCGCGTTTGTTCGCCGTTTTCGAGCAAGCCGATAGTTCTTCGACGCGTAAGTATGGCGGCACGGGTTTGGGGTTGGTGATGAGCAAACGCTTAGCTCAGTTGATGGGGGGCGATATTGGCGTGGATAGTACGCCCGGCATTGGTAGCACGTTTTGGTTTACGGTGCGTTTGAGAATGCCGCCTGAGGAGGGCAGATCAAAATGAAACTGCAACATAAAATCTGGCTCACCGCGTTGGTGGTGGTAGCGTTTATCATGCTGGTTGATGCCGTCGTGGGATACACTAAGATTAAGCAGGGTATTCATGATGAACTGACGCGCGATGCCGGCGATGTGCGTGCCATGTTAATGGCGACGCGCCGTGTCTATCAGTTGCAATTTCTGGATAGTGGCTTGCCAGTCACTGACCAAACCATCGGATTTTTGCCGGCGCATGCGCTGTCGCGTATTTCCAAAGAGTTTGCCAATTGGAGTAACAGTGGCCTCTATTTCAATAATGTGTCCGATACGCCGCGTAACCCCGCTAATTTAGCTGATGCAGAAGAACTGAAAGCCATCGCTTTTTTTCGGGCTAACCCGAAGTCTAGTGAACGTATCGTTGAAATTGCCGGCAGCAAAGGTGAGCCGCTATTTCACTACACCGCGCCGGTCTGGACGGAAGCCTATTGTTTGAAATGCCACGGTGAGCGCAGCGCTGCTCCACCCAATATTGCGCAACGCTACAGTGACGCTTATGGACAAAAAGTGGGGGATCTGCGCGGTGTTGTGAGCATCAAGCTGCCGATTACGCCGTTGTGGAATCAGCAATATCAGGCTTGGTGGGAGCGTTTTACCCTGCGCTTTGTCGGGTATGTTGTGCTCTTCCTGTTGCTGGGTTTGATTATGGATCGCGTGGTGTCGCGGCGTTTGGCGCAGGTTGAGGCGGTGGCGCGGCGGATTGCGGCGGGGGAATACACTGCCCGTACGGCAATTTCTGGTAAGGATGAGTTGGCTAGTTTAAGCCGCACCTTTGATAACATGGCCGATACCTTGAGCCAACGTGAGCAGGAATTGCGTGAAGCAGAGGAAAAATATCGTACCTTTGCCGATTACACGCATGACTGGGAAGTTTGGGTCGCGCCGGATGGGCGTTATCGCTATATTTCACCGGCCTGTGAATGGGTGACCGGCTACCGCCCGCAAGACTTCATCAATGACCCTGGTTTGATGCAACGGCTGATTTTGCCGGCTGATTTTGCCAATATGGATGCGCATTTTTCGACGGTACACGCTCCAGCCCATGACCATTGCAAGATTGAGTTTCGCATTACTTCGCGCGATGGAAAAATCCGTTGGATCGAACATGTGTGCAATTCCGTGTTTCGCGCCGATGGAACTTACCTGGGGCGACGTGCCAGTAATCGGGATATTACCGAACGCAAACAAGCGGAACAGGTAGCGCGTGAAAGTGTAGAAAAGCTGCAATTCTTACTCAATGAAATGCCGGTCGGGATTGTGCTGGTTGATGAAGGTGGTCGCATTTATTTCCGCAACCAGTATTTTCTGACTGTGATGGGTTATGACGAGAATGATGTGCCTGATTTAGCGGCCTGGTGGTTGGCTGCGTACCCCGATGCCGATTACCGGCAACAGGTGTTGGGCAGGTGGGATGCGGCATTATTGCAGGCCGCTCAAGACGGCATGCCGCTGCAACCTTGCGAATATCAGGTTTTCTGCAAAGAGGGTAAATCACGCAGTATCGAAGTATCGGCCATGTTATTTGGCACCCATTTTCTGGCGACTTTCGTTGATGTATCGGCACGTCGGCAAGCCGAAGCGGCCAATCTGGCCAAAAGTGCATTCCTGGCCAATATGAGCCATGAAATTCGCACGCCGATGAATGCCATTCTTGGCCTGACGCATTTGTTGCATAGCGGTGCCAGCACGGCACAAATTGAACGGCTGGAGAAAATCGACAGTGCTGGCCAGCATTTACTCTCAGTGATTAATGATATTTTGGATATTTCCAAGATTGAAGCTGGCAAGTTACAACTAGAACAAGATGATTTTACCTTGGACGCAGTGCTGGACCATACCCGCTCAATGATTGCTGATGCCGCGCAAGCGAAAGGCTTGCGCATTGAGGTTGATGGCGACGCTGTGCCAGTTTGGTTGCGTGGCGATGCGATGCGCATGCGGCAGTGTTTGCTTAATTACGCCAGTAATGCCATTAAGTTTACTGAGCGGGGCACGATTTCGTTATGCGCCAAATTATTGGCCGAGCAAGAGGATGCGCTGTGGGTGCGGTTTGAGGTGACTGATACCGGTATCGGCATTCCGCCTAATCGCCTTGAGCAGATGTTCCATGCCTTTGAGCAGGTGGATATTTCAACCTCGCGCAAGTATGGCGGCACAGGCTTAGGCTTGGTGATTACGCGACGCCTTGCGCAGTTGATGGGCGGCGAAGTGGGCGCCACGAGCACGGAAGGTAGCGGCAGCACTTTCTGGTTTACCGCCCGTTTGCAACGCGGTCACGGCGTTATGCCGCCGGTAGCAAGGAAAGGGACGCTAGATGCCGAAATGCAAATTCGCTTGCGCTATGGTGGCGCTTCGCGTGCGGGTGCTTCACGTTTATTGCTGGTGGAAGACAACACGATTAATAGTGAAGTGGCACTAGAGCTGTTGCATGGGGTTGGCTTGGCGGTTGATACGGCGGAGGATGGCTTGGCAGCGGTCGAGAAAGCGCGGCGGTATTTTTATGATTTGGTGCTGATGGATATTCAGATGCCGCATATGGATGGACTCGAAGCCACCCGGGTTATCCGCGCGCTGCCGGGGTGGCAGCAGATTCCGATTCTGGCTATGACGGCCAATGCGTTTGATGAGGATCGGCGCGCTTGTGAAGCCGCGGGCATGAATGATTTCATTGCCAAGCCGGTGAATCCGGCTGCGCTTTATGGTGCGCTGCTGCAATGGCTGAATAAAGGCAGGCCGACCCCTGAGTGCGCCGCGAGCGAGCAATTGAGCCGTTTGCCGACGGCTGAGGTCAAGTCTAAGGCTGCAGCGGTTGCGGATAAGGTGACTGATAAGGTTACTGATAAGGTTACTGATAAGGTTACTGATAAGGTTACTGATAAGGTTACGGCTGCGGTAGCGGTAGCGGATAAGGATGCGGTTTTGACGCAATTGCTTGATATACCTGGGTTAGATGCCGGCAAGGGCGTGGTGTTGTTGCGTGGTAATAGCCTTAAATATTTAGCATTGTTACACCAGTTTGTTGACTTGCATCACGAGGATATGACGCAATTGCTTGCACTGGTGCGTCAAGGCGATCAAGAGACGGCGGTGCGTTTGGCGCACAGTTTCAAGGGGGCGGCGGCCACCTTGGGCGCGGTCAATTTGGCGGAGCTGGCGAAAAAAATTGAACTCAGTTTGCGTGCGAATCCGCTCGCGGGTTTGACGGAGAGCGCGTCGGAGAGCGCGTCGGAGAGCGCAGCGCTGCCGGTGCCGGCGGATATTTTGGCGTTGCAAAGTGACCTTCAAGTGGAATTGCAAAACTTTGCCGCGCTGTTGCCGCTGCTGTCCAAACCCAAAAACAACGCTAAGCCGCTGGCCGCAGATATGCTGCATAAAGTCCTGGTGGAGTTGCAGGAAATGGCGGCGCAAGATGATTTCTATGTGGTGTCATTGTTTAATGCTCATGCCGATAAACTGCAATTGGCTTTAGGCCAGCGCTTTACGTTGCTGGAGCATCAAATCAGGCAGTTTAAGTTGGAAGAAGTGACGAGTCTGCTCGAAACCCTCATTGAGGAAACGGATCGGTTGGGGTGCTTGGACAATGCTGGCGCACAGAATGGAATAAAGCATGGCCAAGCTGACGAGGCGCTATACGTAACAGCGGGCACAATAGCAAACACATCAGCGACCACAACGGTTGCCACAACCACCGCCATGCAGGCGTTAATGCAGTTGTTGGCCAAGGGCGATACGCGAGTGCAACCCCTTTTCCAGGAACATGCACTGTTGCTGCAGGCTACGCAGGGGCTTGATTTTAGAGCACTGCGCGAGTGTATCGAAGGGTTTGACTTCTATTCGGCGTTGGAAATTTTGCAGGCTTATGTACAGACCGAGGTACAGACCGAGTTACAGACCGAGGCGCAGCCCGAGGTGCAAGACCTCGGGCAATAACAAGTGAATGCTTTGCATTTGCTTTGCAATTTCTGCGATGAATTCATACGGTTTGTGCAGAAGCCAGGACGCCAGCTAAGACGACAGCCAAGGCGCCAGCTAAAACGGCCACACCAGCGGCGCGATCAGCACGGTCAGCA
>CAYWXO010000009.1:17054-31295 GCA_964462255.1 uncultured Thiobacillus sp.
AGCCAAGGCGCCAGCTAAAACGGCCACACCAGCGGCGCGATCAGCACGGTCAGCACGCCGGTTAAAAAAGTCAACGGTACGCCCAGGCGCAGATAGTCGGTGAAGCTGTAACCGCCGGGCCCCATTACCATTAAGTTGGTCTGATAGCCGATTGGGGTGGCGAAGCTGGCCGAGGCGGCTTTCATGATGACAATAGCGAACGGAATGACGCTGACATCCAGCCGCGCCGCCACCGCCAGCGCGATGGGAAACATCAGCACGGCAGCGGCATTGTTGGTGATCAGGTTGGTGAACAGCGAAGTCGCTAGAAAGAATAAGGCTAGCGCGGCCCACGGGTTATCGCCGGCGAGGCCGACCAGGCCGCCGGCCACCAGGCTGGCAGCCCCGGTTTTTTCCAGCGCGATGCCGATGCCGAACGACGCGGCAATCACCAACAGCACTTGCCAATCCACCGCGCGGCGCGCTACGCCAGCCGAAGTGCAATTGCCGACTAACATCAGGCCGGCCGCCAACATCGCTGCTTGCAACATGCTCAACAGGCCCGTCGCTGCCAGCACCACCATGCCGGCCATGATCGCCACCGCCAGGCTGGCGCGTTCGTGGCGCGGCGGCGTCGAGTTGTCGAGCCGGCTAATCAGCAGAAAATCGCGCGTATTGCGATAGCGCTCGAAAAAACTTGGGTGCGTTTCCATGAGCAGGGTGTCGCCCGGACGTGGCACGATGTCGCCGATTTTGCGCTGGATGCGCTCGCCGTTGCGCGCCACCGCGATGATCGCAGCTTGATACTGCGTGCGGAAACGCCCCGCGCGGATGCTCTTGCCCAGTAGCGGAAAACTCTCTGACACCACCGCTTCCACTAAGCAACGTTGATGACGTGGCGATTGCAGCTTAAACACTTGATTGGTGGCGGGTGTCAGGCCGCGTATTTTCTGCAGGTCAAGCACGGAATCGACGACACCCGCAAACAACAGCCGGTCGCCGCCGCGCAGGGTTTGCTGGGGCGATACCGCCGGCATCATCTGGCCGTCGCGATCTAATTCCACCAGATACATGCCGGGCAACTGGCGCAGGCCGGCTGCCTCTATCGTTTTACCTTCCAGCGGGCTGTGCGGCTCCACCAGCATTTCCACCGTGTATTCACGCGCATCTTCTAACTGGCTCAGCAAGGAGTTTCGCTCCGGTAATAGCTTGCGGCTGAATAGCATGGTGAAGGCGATGGTCAGCAGCAGGGTTGGCAAGCCGACCCAGGCAATTTCGAATAGTCCGAGGCTGGGCTGATCGGGCTGTTTCACCAGCAAACCGTTAACCACCAGATTGGTGCTGGTGCCGATTAGCGTCAGCGTGCCACCGGCGATGGCGGCATAACTCAGCGGCAACATCAGTTTTGAGGCGGCGATGCCATGCCGCTTCGCCCAGTCCTGCACCGCCGGGATGAACATCGCCACTACCGGCGTATTGTTCAGGAATGCGCTTAATGCCGAGACAGGCACCATCAGGCGAAGTTGCGCCTGTGCGACCGAGCGCGGTCGGCCGAGCAGCGATTGCGATACCCAAGCGGTGCCGCCGGTTTCCTGCAAGCCGGAAACCACCACATACAGCACCGCCACCGTCACCATGCCCTCGTTCGACAAGCCCGCCAACGCCTCGGCCGGCGTCAATACGCCACTCAGCAGCAACAAGGTTAGGCCGCCCAGCATGACGATATCCGGCGGATAACGATTGCTGGCCAATAGACCGATGCACAGCGCGACGACCGCAAGCGTAAGCCAAGCTTCCCAAACCATGATGTGCTTTCCTCAACGGATAATGGCTGCACTATAAAGATTCTGGCGGCGGAGTGGGGGCATTGAGGGGGTCATTTATTGAGGGTGTCATTATTTGGCGGGTGCCCGCCAATATTCGGTCGTGTTGGTGACCGCTTTGATTGACGATCCCGCTTGGCATCAGCCAAACTCACTTAATCTTATTCAATTTCTGCCCCTAATGACGTTGTCAGACCCTAAAAAATCACCTTATTCGACTCGCGTCATCATTGCGGGTTTTAGTGTCGTTGTGATGCTGATGATCATCATGGCCACGGTGACCATGCTGCGGATTGACCGTATTCAGTCGTTGGTGGCAGAAATTACGCATCATTATGCTAAGCATGTTCAATTAGCGCATCGGATGTATCACGCGGCGCGTGAGCGCTCTTATGTGCTGGTCAAGCTGGTCCATACGGAAGACCTTTTTGAACGAGATGCCTACGCACTGCGTTTTTGGGCGCTGGGGCATGAAGTTGCACAGGCACGACAGGATCTGATGCAAAGAGACCTGGATGCTGAAGGGCGGGCCATGCTTGAGCAGCAAGCGCGCGCGACCGGTAAAACCGTGCCAATTCAGGAGCAGGTGATTGATTTAGCCATGGCTAATCAAGGCTATGCGGCGATGAAACTATTGACGGACTATGCCTTGCCGGAACAAGAGCAGGTATTGAGCGCGCTGACTGCCTTTATTGAATTGGAAAACCGCAAAATTGAATTGGCCAGTCGGCAGGCGGGGGATCAGGTACTCAATAGCAAGCGCTTGTTGATGGTGACGACGCTGCTGATTGTGCTGGCGACGTTGCTTATTGGCTATTTCGTTTACAGCAACATGTCCGGGCTGATGCGCGGTTTGGCGAACAAAACGGAGCAACTGCGCGCCAGCGTGCGTGAGCTCAATTTCCAGAAACAAGCATTAGATGAACACGCCATTGTCAGTATTGCTGATCCCCAAGGGCGAATTACTTATGTGAACGATCTTTTTTGTGCGGTCAGCCAATATGATCGGGCAGAACTACTCGGCCAGGATCATCGAATCGTCAATTCACAGCGGCATCCGAAGGGTTTTTTCAATGACTTGTGGCGCACGATTGCGAGTGGGCGGGTGTGGCAGGGGGAAGTGTGCAATCGGCGCAAGGATGGTAGTTATTACTGGGTGAATACGACTATTTTGCCGATTATGGATGAGGCCGGACAGCTAGAGCGCTATGTCTCGGTACGCACCGATATTAGTGCGATCAAACAGGCCGAAGCTTTGCTCGAATCGAATCAGGAGCGCCTTGAGAAATTGGTGGAACAGCGTACGGCAGCCCTTGCCGAGCGGGAGGCGAGTTTCCAGCGTTTGTCTGAAACCGACATGCTGACTGGCGTGGCGAACCGTCGCAAATTCGACGAGATCTTGCAGATTGAGGCCAGCCGGGCCCAGCGCCATGGTTTGCCGTTGTCTTTGGTGATGATCGATATTGACCATTTCAAGTCGCTCAACGACAGCCATGGCCACCAGGCCGGCGACGCGGTGCTGGTTGAGTTTGCCCGCCTGATTTCCGGCAGCATTCGTGCGCACGATCTTTTTGCCCGCTGGGGCGGCGAGGAGTTCACGCTGCTGGCACCGCTTTGCGACAACGACAATACCTGCCAACTCGCCAATAAGCTGCGTCAGTTGGTTGCTGACCATGTTTTCACTGATGTTGGACAGGTTACCGCCAGTTTTGGGGTGGCGACTTATCAGCCCGATGAAGCGGTTGATGATCTCTTGTCACGCGCCGATCAGGCGTTGTACGCCGCCAAAGCGGGCGGGCGCAATCGGGTTGAGGTGCGGCTGGGGTGAGGTGTCACTTGCACTCATTTAAGCCGGTGCTTAAAATTTAACCTTCGGCTTAAATTGATACAAACATGCTCGCCCACTACGCACGACCAAAACTAGCCCAGGCTTACCTCGACCAACTCAGGGAAGGGGAGGAACCGATCGCGTTGTTCTCGCCGCGCCGCACGGGTAAAACCGCATTTTTGCGCAAAGACCTAATGCCAGCGGGCGAAGCCGCTGGCTTTTGGGTGGTGTACGCAGACATCTGGCAAGACAAGACCAGTCCGGTGGCCGCGCTCACTTATGCGCTCCAGACTGCGGTGGATGACATCAAGTTGCCACACTCTCGCACCGGCCGTGGAATGGCCACGCCAGTAAAAAAGGTCAGCGTTCTAGGCACTGGCGTGGACTTCGGCGATGACGCTAAACGGGTCATGCCAGAAAGCAAGTATCTGCGGCTGGACGCGTTGTTGCGAGAGCTTGTCCGTGAATGCGGCAAGAAAGTGTTGTTGCTCATTGATGAGGTCCAACAATTGGCGCAGGTTGATGATGGCGAGGAAGTCGTCGCATCCTTACGGGCATCACTGACTCAGCTACAAGGCCAGGTCTATACCGTTCTGACTGGTTCATCCAGAGATCAACTTAATGAGCTGTTTTCACGTGCGCGGGCGCCCATGTACGAATTTGCGTCAGTGATTAAATTTCCGCTGCTAGGTCGAGATTTCGTCAAGTTTGCGCTATTGCGTTTTGCGCATCTAACTGGGCGAAGCTTGGATGAGCCCGTGGTCCTCGCAGCCTTCGAAGCATTAGAGCATCGCCCAAAACTGCTCCAGCGCTTGTTGGACGAAATGGAAGCAAATTCTGCGCTATCCGTGGCCGCGGCACTCGGTGCTTTGAGCGCTGAACGAGAAAAAGAACACAACTTTCCGGGGCAATGGCGGGATTTATCCGCCTTGCAGCAAGCTGTTCTGGTGCGAATTGCTCTCGATGAAGACCTCTACTCTAAAACAGCGTTACTTGACTACCAACAGCGATTGGGCACCCCCGTTAACCCTGGGTCGGTAAACAATGCGGTAGATCAGCTACGGAAAAAAGGATTGATCTCCAAAATAGGCCGCGACCTCGATTATGAGTCGCGTGCATTCTTGAGTTATGTCCGCCACGTCGCGGCGAAGCCTGCTGAATAACGGGCGTTGCTTTTGCCCGCCGTCGCGGCGAGGCGCGGTGTACACATCAACTCGACCAACTCACCAACTCACAATTTCAACTGCGCGTCAGTGGGTTGCTGACCTTCTGCCGCGCGCCGATCCGCTGCCGTATACCCTTCATGTTCAACCACCAGTAATTTTAAGTGCTCCAGCAAGTTGTCGCGCAGGTCGTGTAGTTCGTTCATTCTCGTTTTGACCTCTGCTTGCAGGCCTTGCGCTGGGTAGTCGAGCAATTCCAACACGAGGGTGTGTATTTGCGCATGGAGGGTTTCAACCTGCTGAAATGTCGAGGTCAGGTCACCATGGTTATGTCTATGGCTTTGACTATGCAGCCATTTGCCGAAGCGACAGTGTAAATGGTCGAGGATGGGCGGCTCGGCACGTCTGCCGTCAAAATAGGCGTCAACAGCAGCGATCCAGGCGCGGTGTTCAACGCTGGCGTACAGCACCGATAAATCATCGCGACTAATTGCCCTGCGGTCTTTCCAAGCAGGATCAGGTTGCCAAGTTGCCGCCCAGGCAGGTATTTCATGCGCGGGCATTGGGTAGGCAATGGCATAACCTTGGCCCAGTTCGTAACCGAGTTGCAACAGCAACACGCCGTGCTCAATGGTTTCCACTCCTTCCGCGATCGCTTCACGGCGGAAAGCCTGAGTGAGTCCGAGCACACCTTCCAGAATGGCCATGTCGTCAGGGTCTTCCAGCATGTCACGCACAAAGCTTTGGTCGATTTTTAGGCAGGTAGCCGGCAAGCGTTTTAAGTAAGTGAGTGAGGAATAGCCGGTGCCAAAATCATCCAAAGCAAAATTTACGCCAATGTCTTGGCATGCGTGGATCACCTTGGAGACTTGCTCTATATCTTCCAGCGCGCTGGTTTCCAATACTTCCAACTCTAAGTTGCCAGGGGAAATACTTGGGTGCGCCGCCAGAATACTGCGCAGACGTTCCATGAAATTGGGCTGTTGTAATGAGTAAGCGTCCATGTTGATGCTTACCGGCAGATTAAGTCCGGCGGCCTGCCAGATTTCCATCTGGGTTAACGCGCTATTGATAACCCATTCACCCAGTTCGATGGCCAACGGGTGATCCGCAATAAAGGGTAAAAAAACTGCAGGTGATAACAGGCCACGCTGCGGATGCTGCCAGCGGATCAAGGCCTCGGCCCCGATAATTTTGCCGCTGCTCATGTTGACCTTGGGCTGGTAATAAAGCAGGAATTCGTGCTCGGTGAGGGCCAAACGAATGCGTTCCAGGCTTTCGTGGTGGCCGCGGATGTTGCGATCTTGCTCGGAATCGAACACGTGGTAGCGGTTTTTGCCGGAGAGTTTGGCCTGATACATGGCCTGATCGGCTTGACGCAGCAACTGGTCGGCATCCACTTCCTCTATTTGCGGGAAAAACGTGACGCCAATGCTAGCTGTTACGCCTAAATTAATCGCTTCAAATGTCGTGGTTAGGGAGGCCGCAGCAAGCAAGCGAACGAGGATCGGCACACTGGCTTCGATATCGCTTAGGTCGGCCAGAACCGCGACAAATTCATCGCCGCCCAAGCGTGCCAGCGTATCGCTTTCACGCAACGCATGCTGCATGCGGGCGGACACGCTAACGAGAACTTCGTCACCGGTTTGGTGGCCGAGGGTGTCGTTGACCGCCTTGAATCCATCTAGGTCAAGGTAAACAACGGCCAGTTTTAGCTGGCGGCGTTGCGCTTGCGCCATGGCTAAATGTAGACGGTCGGCAAGCAGGATGCGATTGGGCAGGCCGGTGAGCGCGTCGAAGTGGGCGATATGTTCGAGTTGTTCGAGATGATTTTTCTGCTCGGTGATGTCTTCAACAATAGACCAGACGTGCATCACTGCGTCTTTGCCCTCAATTAATACACCGTTCTCGCGGACCGGGATCAAGTGGCCGGTTTTTTGACGATAGGCTTTTTCGTAGGGGCCATAGCGCCCGGTTTGGTCGAGCGATTTTCGCTGCGCAGCGTCCATGTCGCGGTATTCAATCGGGGTCAGCGCGCGGCTATCGAGCCGGCTGAGTTCAACCGCAGAATGGCCGCTGATGGCGAGAAAGGCTGCGTTGAATTCCAGGAAGCGACCGTCTAAATCGGTCAAGGCAATGCCAAGCGGCGACAGCTCGAATAACGCTTTCAGGTTGGTTTGGCTTTCGGCCAGGTCACGGGTGCGTTCGGTCACCAGCGTTTCAAGGCCGGCGGTAATCCGTGCTTGCTCGGCCAATGCACTCCGTAGCGTTTTCGCCAGTTGGCTGATCTCATCGTTTTCTTGGTCGATCGGGATGTCTTCTGCCCGCGGTCTATTGACGCCACTGACCGCCACGGAAAGCTGGTTTAAGCGGCGCGTCAGCTTACGCGCGAGCAGACCGCTGGTCCGCCAGATTCCCCAAATCAATACGACGGAGGTGAAAAGATAAAAGGCACCCAGTTGGAAAAGCAGCGTGACCCAAGGCGATTCGACGCCGAACAATTCAATCTGCATGCGATAAAGCTCAGGATGCTGCGGGTGCGACACCGATTCCGCCACCACTTGATAATGTCCTCCATTACCTGCATCGCTCTTGATGAGGGTGGCATTGTTTAACATTACAGAAAAACCGTGTCGGCTGGCGAGGCTGTCTAGGCGAGTTTTCACTAATTTAGTTAGTGAGATAGTGCCAACCAGTACTCAGATTACGTCATTGGTGTAGGTGTAATGTACTGGAAATGCTATCAACATATGCGGTTCACCCGCCAAGGTTACCTGTGTAGAGGTGGTTTGGTCGTCACCCACGGTTTGGGCGGTGAGCGTGGCCTGAAGCTGTGCGGAAGCCACGTCTAAAATGGAACGGTCACCGGCTATCCAGCGCCCTTTGTAATCGAACAGCGTCATGCGCATGCTGTTGGCACCGCTGGCGTTCAGGCTGGCCAGGAAGGGGCGCAAATAGGCATCCCGGCCCATGGAATCTGAGATTGCCGTCCAAATCAACGGGCTTTCACTGAGTACGGCCAAGGTGTCAACTCGACTGTTAAGGTTCAGGCGGATGTCGTTGGCAACGATTTTTAGGGCATCCGTCCGATCGGCGTGACGTTCGCGGTGGGTGGAAGTGGCTTGGGTGATGAAGGTGACCATGCCCAGACTGACCACTAGAAACGTAGCAAGCGCGAAGGCCGCGCGTTGAATGCGATGTTCAAGCCCGAGCACACCGTGGTGTGCCGGAAGGGTTGGCTGCGCCATGACGGTTATTGCGTCCAGGGAATAGGAATGAGTGTTCCGTCGCTGGTGAAACGCGCCATGAAGACTTGCTCCTGCGATAAGGCGTCGTGGCGGGTGGGCGTGAAGGGGCGGCTATAGCGGCGCACCAAGCCGTTGTAGGGGCCAAGTTGTTCGAGTGCATCGCGTATTTTGCTCCGGTCGGTGCTGCCGGCTTTGTTGATGGCGCGCGCCAGAATGTGGGTGAGATCGTAGGCATGGGCAATGCCCACCGCACTTTGGATAGATTTTTCGTTTTCGATCCCGTAACGCGACTTCAAGGCGGCGAGCACGCGCTTGGCGGCAGGATTTTTTGCACCAACAAAGCTAAATGTCTGGATCACTGATAAATCGACTTGATTAAGGGCGTCGCCAGTCATTTTGCTGAATTCGCCGCCGGTAATGCCCCAGTGGCTAACAATTGGCAGACGCTTGTCTTTCGGTAACGCGGCCATTTCCTTGACCAGCACGGACCCCTCCATTTCATTAGCCACCAGGATGATGCTTTGCGCACCTGAGTGGAGCAAATTTAGATAAAGCTCAATCAGTGATTTATCGCCCCAGTTATACCAATGTTCACCGACGATTTTTATATTAGCTTTGGCGGCTTCTTTAACGATGGCCGCCTGATTGCTGCGCCCCCAGCCAGTATTGGGCAGCAAGACGCCGACCCGCTTGGCACCGTGCTCTTTGCTGGCGAAGCGCAGTAAGGCGGGGGCCGCCCATGCGTCTTTGAGCGAGAGACGGAAACTAAAGCTGGGGTGATGATTATGGTCAGTGATAGGGTCGGCGGAACTCCATGGGGCGAATATGGGGATGCCTAGTGCTTGAGCGACGGGAATCCACTCCATGACCACCGGGCTGAATTTGGCACCGAAGACACCGACCAGGTCCGGTTTGCTGGCCAGTAATTTGAGGTTATCAACCCCCACTGCCGGCATTGAGCGGTTGTCGGTTAAGACGAGCGCCAGCTTTCTGCCACCCAGCACCCCACCCGCTTGATTAATTTCGTCAATGGCAATTTCCATACCCTGCTGTACGGCCTGCGCTGAAGTGCTGGTTTTGTGACCAAATTCGGCATCTAACCCAATTAGTACGGGCTGGGCTAAAAGCGGGCTCGCGGCAGCGAATAATAAAGAGAGTAATAAGAAAAAGGGCGCGAAAAAACGGCCTTGTAGAGCAAATAGGATCGAATGCATGGGGTGGGGGGAGGGTTGGGATGGGAAGAAAAAGGGGGGCACCGACAATGGTACCTCAACCCTGCGCGCCCAGAAGTACTAGATGCTCCGGGCGGGCGTTGGCGACTGTGGCGAGGGAAATGCGGGCATCGAAGGTCACAAAACGCCCGCCTTGTTTCACTGCCAGCGCCAGCAGATAAACGTCGGTAACCTGACGATGTCCGGTCAGATTTGGCCAATTGATTAGCGAACGATCCAACAAACTCAGGCTATCCGGCCAGAACATGTGGCTCGCATGCGTCATTGCCTCGGCTAGACGTTCGGCTACTAAAGCCACCGGCTGCGCACCTGGATAAGCCGGTTGCGACAGAATGCGCAGGCAGCCATTCTGGGTGAGCGGGCATGATGCCCATCCTGAAGCCAACTCGCGCGTTAGCCATTCGTTGGCCAAACGGTTGTGCAGATGTCCTGCATCGAGCAGCGCGATGAGCACATTCACATCGAGCAACGCTCGCATCAAACGCCCTCGCTATCACGTAGAGCATCTACCTGTGAGTTGGTTACCAGCCGCCCATTCGCCGGGAAGGGCCGAAAACCGCCGACGCCGGGGGTATCAGTGCTAGAAGACGTCGCCCGCCCGGTCAGCGCCTCGCGCACCAGGCGGGAAATTATTTTGCCAACCGCTACCTGCTGCTGACGGGCCAGCTCTTTGGCCGCCAGCAGTATTTCATCATCCAAATCAAGTGTCGTGCGCATAGGGGTTCTGAATTGTAAAAACATCATGATGCTAACACATCGTCGCATCAAATGAATTGCGTTAGAGAACCTGACGGCGGCATTTGCCTGGTTAGCCTATTACCTATAAACACGGATCTTATTGATCAAACTGACACAGGTTTAACCTGTAAATTATTTTATGGTGTACTTCAGGATGGCGCGGTCAGAGGAAGGAAAACTTGCCGATGCGCGCCACAATGCGGATAGGTATGCAGCCAAATTTCCAAAGCTTCCGCAATAGCCTGACATGACCGCGTAACACACTGACCACATAATTTGAGATATGGCCATCATGAATCCAAGGCAAATTTGTTGTCATGCAGAGCGTTGTAGGGGACGGCCGACATGTATGAAAATGTAGCTCAGCGCCTACCATTGTTTCGCTATTGTTTACTTCGGCGTGGTCGCTTTGGCCGGTCTTCCTGTTTTGATCACTTCCAGACTTTCGATCGCCGCGACCAAATCGGTATCGCTTAAGTTAGCCATCGTAACAATCGCGGCACGCAGAATTTCGCTTTTCTTAGCCGCAACGCCCAAATTCAGGCAGCGTTTCTTGAGGTTGCCAATAGCCGCATATTCAGAAGTTGGCATCGTAAAACTGTCACGAACCAGTTTTTCCTTTTTTGCCTTGGCTGGCTTAGCCTCATCCAATGTTGCCTCAACCGCATCTTTCTCTACTTTTTGCGTGGGCGACGGTTTGCCCGCCGCCGCCGCCACGTCAACCGTTACCTCTTCGTTTACTTCTTCGTTTACTTCTTCGCTTACCTCCTCTCTCTCCCCGCGCTGGGCAGCGTCAGCAGAAACCTCACCGATAGCCTCACTGATTGAATCAGACGCGGTCGGCGTTGCAACCTGAATCAGTGGCGCTTCGCTTACTGCGGCTTTCGTGGTGTCTTCCATTTTCTTGGGGGTTTTTCTGGTTACTTTGCGATGGGTCATTGTGATCGCTCCTGAACAATATAAATGATATATATAGTTTATACGATAAATCGAGGCGCGCAAGGGTGCGATTCAAACTGATGAGAAGAAGCAAGAGTCGGGAGCGTAGCCTGGATGCAAGCCGCATCATGATGCACGTTGAATTTCCGACACCGATTGCGCGGCTGGAATCCGGGATGTCGGCATTGGCGCGGTGCTCCCGGATTCCAACCGCGCAAGCCTCCTCACATGACCAATCGTCTGCGGCGGCGGTTTCCATCCAGGCTACGTACCCCGGCATTCCGCCTCTCGTATTCTTTCCACGTCAGTTTGAATCGCACCCTAGACGCGCAGATGCACAAAAATTTTTCCGTGCAGAAGGCGTTGTTTTGTAATATTCCTGAAATAAATCAGGCTTGCCGCAGTGTTAGGATGAATCCTTCTTGAGAAGGAATAAAGCATGACCTTGGCGGATTCGATACGCAAATTCGTTGGCCCCTTGCTCACACTGCTTTTACTGGTGGGCGTTGGTTTTGGCATATGGTATTCGTCGTCAGCCAAGCAAGAGGGAGATCAAGCTGCGGCCATGGTCACCGTTGCGGGCCTTTCCGGCTCAGAGAAGTTGCCCTTGCTGCATGACCCGCGGCTGCTTGCCCAGTTGGAGCAACAAGGCATCAAACTGACCGCCATGAAAGCGGGTTCGCGGGAAATCGCGCTGCGGCCAGACTTGAAACAATTTGATTACGCCTATCCCGCCGGCGTCCCTGCCGCCACCAAATTGCAAAAAGAACAAGGCGTTCGGCAGTCCTATGCCACCTTTTTCACGCCGATGGCTATTGCTTCCTGGAAACCGGTGGTCGCGGTGTTGGCGGCGAACGGCATCGTCGAGCAGCGCGGCAAGGCCTGGTATGTCATCGACATGATGAAGCTGTTGCGCTGGATGGATGAAGGTAAGCGCTGGCGCGATATTCCAGGTAACAGCCAATACCCGGTTGGCAAGAGCATTCTGGTTTCCACCACCGACATCCGCACTTCCAACTCTGCCGCCATGTACCTTGCGCTACTCAGTTATTTGGCCAACGAGCGCAATGTGGTGCAAGACGAGGCGCAGGCTCAGCAGGCGCTGCAACTGGTTTCACCCCTGTTTCTCAAGCAGGGTTATCAGGAATCTTCATCCGCCGGACCATTTGAAGACTATGTTTCCATGGGCATGGGAAAAGCGCCGTTGGTGCTGGTTTATGAAGCGCAGTTCATCGAATACCTGGCCAGGACGCCGCCGTCGGCACGCAATCCAGACATGGTGCTGCTCTACCCGGAACCCACGGTGTTCACCAAACATGTATTGGTGCCGCTTAACGAAAAGGGGCTCCGCTTGGGAGAACGGCTTGCCAACGACCCCGTTTTGCAGCGCTTAGCGGTGGAATATGGCTACCGAGTCAGCAACCCGACGCTGTTCCGCGAAGTGAATCTGGCGCGCGGCATTGATGCGCCCGATAGCCTGATCGATGTCATTGATCCACCCGCTTACGAGATTCTGGAAAAAATGATCACCCGTATCGAACAACAAATGACGCAGTAAGCGCTGTCCAAAATCCACCACCTTCCATTCACTTCAGGAGCTTGCCATGAGCCAAACCGCTGTTCTTACTCCCCCCGCCATGCTGACCCCGCCCGCGTTGGTGCCCCCCGCTGCGGTAGCGGTGATCGCGCCGGAAACCGCTGGCGGCATGGTGCAGGTCGATGCCAAAGTCGTGCCGGAACTGGATGCCCAGGTGGAGCAGTTTATCGCCGATACGCTGACCCTGGACAAACACAGCGCCGGCTTCAAGGAACGGGTAGAAAGCATCCACCGAATGGGTAACGCTGATGTCGTCAAGGCCGCCAGTGTCAGCAACCGCATGCTGGAGCGCCCGGTTCGGCTGATGAAAGAAGGTCTGTTCAGCGAAGGCTCGGGTATAGGTAAAGGTCTGGTTGAACTGCGCCGCAAAGTCGAAGAGCTGAATCCGGCTCGGCAAGGCGACCTGTTTCAGCCGCGCAAGATTCTTGGCTTTATCCCGTTCGGCAGCAAAATCGAGGATTACTTCGACAAGTACCACTCGGCACAAAGCCATATCAATACCATTCTGGACAGTCTGGCGGATGGCAAGGATGAGCTGATGCGCGACAACGCCGCCATCGAGCTGGAGAAAGTTGCGCTCTGGGAGACGATGCAGCGGCTGGAGCAGTACATCTACATTGGCAAACGTCTGGATGCCAGGTTATCCGAGCGGATTTTCGAAATTGAAACGAGCGACCCGGAAAAAGCGCGCGTGGTGAAAGAGGAATTGCTGTTTTACACCCGCCAGAAAGTCACCGATCTGCTCACCCAGCAGGCGGTCAGCGTGCAGGGTTATCTGGCCCTGGACATGATACGCAAGAACAATCTGGAGTTATCGAAGGGCGTTGATCGCGCTTCCACGACAACGATTTCGGCACTGCGCACGGCGGTCATGGTGGCGCAGGCGCTGACCAATCAAAAGCTGGTGCTGGAGCAGGTCAAAGCGCTCAACAGCACCACCGAGGACATGATCGTGGCAACCAGCGAACTGTTGAAAACCCAGAGCGCTGAAATCCACCAACAGGCCAGCGGCAGCATGATCGGGGTAGAGAAGCTGCAACAGGCATTCGACAATGTCTTTGCCACCATGGACATGATTTCTGATTACAAAGTGCAGGCTTTGGACAACATGAAACAGACCGTCGATGCGCTGTCCGGGCAGGTGGCGCGCGCGCAGAAATATGTCGATCAGGTGCGCGAGGGCGAGGCGCGCGAAGCAACACGAATAACGCCAACCCCCGATGGCGTAGTCAAGCTTTAAGGATTGATCCTGTTTGAACAAAGCAAACCAACGGAGGCTTGTGTCATGCATAGCTGGCTGAAAACAATTCTCGTCTTGCCGCTGCTGGCCTTGCTGCTGGCGGCGTGTGGTAAATCATCATCGCCTGACGTACTCCCGTCTGGCCTACTCCCGCCGGAACGTAGCCTCAGCGTGCTGGCCGGTTCCGAATTGAAGGACGTGGAGCCGTTATTGACCAAGTTGGAGGCCGAGACCGGAATTCGCCTCAAGTTCGAATATGCTGGCACGCTTGATGGCGTCGAACGCTTGCAGGGCGGAGAAGTTTTCGACGCTGCCTGGTTCTCGCATGCAAAGTATCTGATGCTCGACCCGAGCACCCGCGCAAAGATCAAGGCTTCCGAAAAGATCATGCTGTCGCCGGTGGTGTTGGGGGTCAAGGAAAGCCGTTTCAAGGCGCTGGGCTGGGATAAGATAA
>CAYWXO010000009.1:31395-33252 GCA_964462255.1 uncultured Thiobacillus sp.
TTTGCCGGCAAGGCCGATGCGCTGACCGAACAGGATGTCGCAAAACTGAATCTCACCGGGCTGTTCAAAGGCCAGAAACTGACCGCCGGCAGTTCTGGTTGGCTGGCGGAACGTTACATCGCCGAGGCGGATCGCCTGGATGGCATGATCAATTACGAATCAGTCCTGCTTGGCCTGAATGCCGGCACACCTGGAGTTCCGCCGCTGAAAGACAAGTTTCGTCTGGTCTATCCGCGCGATGGCATCGTCACCGCCGATTACCCGTTACTGCTGATCAACGAATCCAAGCGAGCGGCTTATGACAAAGTCGTTGCATGGCTGAAAAGTGAGGCAACCCAACACGCGCTGGTCCGCGATACCCGCCGTCGGCCGGTCAATCCATCGGTGGTGGTCGGCAAAGGCGTATTTCCTGACGCGCTGCTTGCAGAATTACCCTTCCCGGGCAAGATCGAAGTGGTCAATTCCCTGCTGTTGTCCTACCTGAACGATCAACGGCGTCCGGCGCATGCCTTTTTCGTGCTGGATGTTTCTGGCTCGATGGACGGCGAACGTTTGCAAGGGCTGCGCAACGCGCTGACCAGCTTGTCCGGTGGCGACACCAGCCTGACCGGCCGCTTTGCGCGCTTCCAGAATCGCGAACGTATCAGCTTGATTCCGTTCTCCAGCCGTGTCGAAAAAGACCTTCTGCTGGCCGCCGACATGGGGCAGACCAGTAAGGATAATGATCGCACCCTGGCGCAGATTCGGGATTATGCCGGGCGCCTGGAAATTCGCGGCGGCACCGCGCTGTATGACGCGGTAGCGGAAGCCTACCGGCAAACGGCGGTGGCGATGAAGGCTGATCCACAGCGCTACTACACCATCGTTGCGATGACCGATGGCGAATCTAACGAAGGCATGAATCTGGAAGAATTCAAGCGCTTTTACGCCAGCCTGCCGCCCGATGTGCGAGCGGCAAAAGTGTTCACGGTGCTGTTTGGCGATGGCAACGCCGGTGAATTGCAGGCGCTCGCCGAGCTCACCGGCGGCCGCATGTTTGACAGCCGCAAGACTGCCTTGGCAACGATGTTCAAGGGTATCCGTGGTTACCAGTAATTACCCGATGAAGCAGAAATTGCCCTTTTCAACCAGGTTCTGGTTGTTCCTTTACGGCTACCCCAACATCACCGGGGCGATGTTGGGTTTGCTCGGACTCGGTCTTTACTTCGCGCAGGTGATTGGCCCGGGGTGGCCATGGATTGTTTGCGGTTTATATGGTCTGGGCTGGATGCTGGCCTGGCAACTTGCACCGCGTGAAATGCACCTGGAAATCACCCGCGAGGCGTGCGCCGAAGCCTTGCTTGATGAACTTGAAAACCTGGTTCGCCGGGTTAACAAGCGCTTGCCGAAGGAAGCGCAACATTTGCTGAACAGCCTGCGGCAAACCTTGCTGGAGTTGCTGCCGCGTTTGACCGATGACACTGTTTTCTCCCACGAGGGGCATAGTGTGGAGAAGACAGTGCGCAACTACCTGCCCGCGACGCTGGAAAATTACCTGCGCCTACCCCCCGCTTTCGCGCATATGCATGTTTTGAAAGAGGGCAAAACAGCCCAGGCCATGCTGTTGGAACAGCTCACCCTGCTCGATACGCAGATGCGCCAGATGCTGGCCAACGCACTGCGCGACGATGCCCGTGCTTTGGCTGAAAATGGCGCTTTTCTGGAGCAGAAATTCAGGCCACTTGATTTTTTTCACTTGGGTTGAACAAGCCAGCAACTTTCGTTTGACCGTGCCACAACCCTTGTTCTTGAGGACATGGTCCGGCAAAAGATCAATTCTGGGCTCTACACATCTGCCAGCGAGGTGGTGCGTGAGGC
>CAYWXO010000010.1:0-32216 GCA_964462255.1 uncultured Thiobacillus sp.
AACCCAACCACCACCTCAACCCCAACGCAAGCTAAGCCCACTACTCAAGCGGCGCAACAACCCACACCCCAATCTACACCCCAAACCACCGCAACCGCACCAACGACAACCGCGCCAACGACAGCTGCAAGCACCCAGCCATCAACGCGACAACCATCGCCCTCCCCCACCACTCAAACAGCAAACCTAACCACAACAGTTACCACCACACCCATCACACCAACCCCACCCGCCACTCCCGCTGCCATTATCGCTGCGGCAGCCGCCACCACTGCAACTGCCGTCGCCAGCCTACCACAAACCATGGCCAGCCCAGCGGCCCCCATTACCGTCGTCGCCAACATCGCCAGCGCACAAATGAGCGCCGCGGTTGCCCAAGGCATGCCCACTGAACAAGCCGCCGCAGCTGGCAGCAACTTCCAAAAGTCACTCGCGCAACAACTCAGCCAAGGCGTACCAATGACCGATGCGGTCGCCAAAGCCACCGCCATATTCAAAGCAGAAGCCGCCTTCCCCGCAGCCGCCTCACCGCAAGAAGCCGCAGTTAAAAACATCGCCGCCTCAGCTGACTCAAACGCATTAGGCACACGACTGACACAACTCTCCGGTGCAAGCACACCTGCTGGCACGCAAGCATTCGCCGACAGCCTCGGCGCAGCCTTAGCCAACGGCGGCAGTTTTGCCAACGCCGTTGCCACTGCACAACAAGCGGTACAAGTACAAGCCTCTCTCGCCATGGTTGACACCAATAACCCTGCGCAAGCCCTTACCGGCGCTGGTAACACCCAAGCCTTTGCCAACATGCCAGCGCAAGCACAAACCGCCATGGGCAATCTCTTAGCGCAAGGCATCCCCTTCGCTGAAGCCAACCGCATGGCTACTGCAGCACAATCAGCCTTACAGCAAGCCGCCCGCGCCGATGCCGCCAATCCTAATAGTGGTATCGCCTCCGGCAATCCTGCTGGTTTAAGCAAACTGCCGCAAAACACCTCGTTCAGCAACACCTTATCCAGCAGCATGGGCAGCGGCATGTCGTTCGAAGACGCACTAAAACGCGCAGTCAAAGCCGACGCAGAGTTACAACGTCTAGCCAATGTCGACGTCAACAATCCAAAGGCCGGCTTTGCTAATGGTGCAATGAACTTACCGAAACAGGAAAAAGGTGTCGATCAAGCAATTGCCGTAGCCTTGGCGCGGGGCGAAACCCCCACGCAAGCACTAGAAATGGCCCAGAAAATCGCCAAAGCACTTCCGCCGGAAAAACCCTCAACCAGCTCAGCCTTGGTCAGCGGCAATCAAACCGGTGCCATGCTCGCCTCACCCGCCAACAGTAAAACTTACGCTAAAGTATTAAGCAACGCACTTGATCGCGGCATCCCGATAGACAAAGCTATCACCATGGCACGACGCGCAGAAACAGAAAGCGCCGTACGCCTGCCCTTACCCAAGGCAGTCAGCGCACTGCTGAACCAACCTGCCAACAACGGTGCCCAACCCACCCTACTGACCAGCCAAGGTAAACCACTTCCATCCTGGCTGAAATTCGATCCGGCAACACAGGGTATTGTCGCCCATGATATCCCGGTTGGGGGGCTGCCCATTCAAGTCACCTTTAAAGTAGGCAACCAACAAACTACGGTGCAAATAACTGAACAAACCGTAATGAGATAACGGATCACCCATCCGGATATTGTTCTAGCCGACCCTCACTCACTTTTTCCACCTCAACCTTCAAAAATGGAAGCATTTCATGTCCGACATTGACCTGTTCAGCCCACTGCAACTCGGCCCCAATTTACTGAAAAATCGCATGGCGATGGCACCGTTAACGCGCAGCCGTTCCACCCCACAAGGCATTCCCAACGCCCTTAATGCCGAGTATTACCGTCAACGTGCCAGCGCCGGTTTAATTATTTCGGAAGGGACGTGTATTGCCCCCGAAGGCGTCGGTTACCCGTTCACCCCCGGCATCTGGAATGCAGATCAAGTCGCCGGCTGGCAATTAGTCACTAATGCAGTACATGCGGCTGGAGGCCATATTTTCTGCCAGCTTTGGCATGTTGGCCGTATCTCTCACCCGGATTTACAGCCCAATGGTCAATTACCTGTTGCACCTTCCGCAATTCAGCCGACTGGAGAAGTATTTACCTTACAAGGCCCGAAGTCTTTTGTTACGCCACGCGCTTTAGCAACAGAGGAGTTACCCGGCATCGTTGCCCTATACCGGCAGGCGGCTGAAAATGCGCTAACGGCAGGTTTTGATGGCGTCGAAATTCATGCGGCCAATGGCTATCTATTAGACGAATTTCTGCGTGATGGCACTAATCAACGCACGGATGCTTACGGTGGCAACGTCGACAACCGGGCACGGTTGCTACTTGAAGTGGTTAATGCGGTCAGTGAAGTGTGCGATATTCAGCGTATCGGCGTACGCCTATCCCCCATACAGCCATTCAATGATATGCGTGATAGCAATCCACTCGCCACCTTTAATCGTGTCGTCGAGTTACTGGATGCCTTTGATCTGGCTTATTTGCATGTTACCGAACTCGGTCACGACGCGCCCGGTGCAGCAGGAACCTTCTTTGATCCTCTTGACTTAAGAACACGTTGGCAAGGTGTTTACATGACCAATGCCGGCTACGACAAAGCCAGGGCCAATGCAGTTTTGGCCAGCGGCAAAGCAGATCTAGTCGCATTTGGCGTGCCATTCATCGCCAACCCGGATTTACCTGAACGCTATCGCCGCGACGCGCCACTTAATCCACCGGATGTTGCAACTTTCTATAGCGGTGCGGAAAAGGGCTATACCGATTACCCATTTTTAACGTAAAACATCATTATTAAATAATTTTATTATCAAATAATGCGCCGGATATAAAACCCGGCGCGTTCCAAACGCCAAATGATTCGATAAAATTATAAACGCGCTTCGTAGCGGTTGAGCCAACTCACTTGACTTTTACGCCTTCGCCCATTGCGGTACGATTTTCTTTCCCTGACGATACTCTTCTTTAAATACACGGCGAATGACGGAATTATTACTACTCAAAAAAACACCGCCAGATTCGTAGTGCCGTTGAAATATCTTTCCGACTGCGTACACCGCAGCACCACCACTAATTGAAAACAAGCTGGTATGCAGTGCGTGGCCGACGCCCGGTGCCATTTTCACCAACGAGCTAAATTGCAGCGCCATATAAGTCATCCCCACGCTGCTCAGTACCGATACCAGCACTTTCAGCGCTACGAGCTTATGCGGTACTGGAAACTCATACACTTTAGCCATATCGGAAATCATCTTCACTTCCAGTGCTGTCACCGCCACCGTATCCACTAATGGCGAAGGATATAAACCCGCCGTTAATGCCATGATAACGTAATTCTTAATCATGTTATTGGCGGTTAAATGCCGGATCGCTGCGTCATTCGAAGCCGATGGCTCAGGTGAAGACACTGTAGGCACCTGCTCAATTACCACGGGGAGATTCGATATAGAAGGATTCATGTCACGCGCTCCAAATAAGGTTTCAGAATAGCAGCCAAATTCACCACATGCGGCGGCCGCATCATGGTCAAGTGGTCACCGGGCACTTCTTCTACCGCTAATGGCGATTCGATGTAATCCAACCAGCCAAGTTCACGCGTATCGCGCATGGCGGCAAATTGCTCGGACACCAGTGCATCAGGTTGTTTCTCTGCGGAACGCAACAACACCACTTGTGTTGTACCTTGCATCGGCGGCGGCGTGTAACTGGCTTGCAAATTAGCTTTATAGACCGCAATAAAACCACGTAAAAATTCGGTGCCGGTTCCGGCTGGCAATACATCCGCCGCAATCATACGATCATTCAAGCGAGAAAACTGCACATCCGCATCCAACGTCGCCAATTCAGCACGCTCGATACCAAGGTTAACACCGTATAAATGATCGACAATCTGGGCGACTTGCATCAGCCATTCGGTCTCGCTCCAATCCAAGCCAGTCGGATGGAAGAAATGCGGGGCCGGCGTATCAATCAACACCAGTAATGCCGGAGCAGCACCAGCAGCGCTAAGTTGGCGTGCCATTTCAAACGCCACTAAACCGCCAAAAGAATGTCCGCCGAGCACGCGCGGCGCAGCATCACCCTGGCGGCGAATACTGTCTAAATAATGTGCGGCCAAATCTTCCACCTTAGCGAAAGGTGCAGTTACACCATCAAGGCCAGGCGGCTGCAAGCCAAAGAACGGCTGCGTCGATTCCAGCGCACGCGCCAAGTCATGGAAATACACCACATTACCCCCGGCTCCAGCAGCGCAGTAAAACGCCGGTGCGGAGTCCTTTACCGCCGGTGTTTGTATAGGCACTAGCGACGACCATTCCACTTGCGCCGATTCCTGACGCAACAAGCGCGCCATCGCTTCCACCGTCGCGCCTTGAAACAAACTGGCTAACGGTAATTTACGGCCAAAAGTCTGTGCCACCCGCGCCATCATGCGCACGGCGATGATGGAATGGCCACCCAGATCAAAGAAATTGTCACGAATACCTATTGGATGCAGGGCGAGCACTTCCTCCCAAATCCCCACTAAAGCCTGCTCGATACCATCACGGAATCCAACTGAAGATGATGCCGCACGACTGCGCCGATCTTCCGGTACCGCCAAGGCGTTGCGATCAATCTTGCCGTTCGGCGTTAACGGCATCCGCTCAAGACGAATATACTGACCAGGAACCATGTAATCTGGCAAGGTGGCTAACAAAGCATGCCGCAATTCGCCGGCATCGCTTTCCGGCCGCTCGCCGGTGTAATACGCCACCAAGCGCGCATCGCCAGCACCGACGCCGCGATCCAACGCCACCGCGCAGACGGCAATACCGGGCTGACGGCCCAGAACATGTTCAATTTCCCCTAATTCAACACGGAAGCCACGAACCTTAACTTGCTGGTCACCTCGCCCGAGGTATTCGATACGGCCATCGGCTAAGTAACGTGCCATATCGCCAGTGCGATACAGCAGCCGTCCCGCTTGCATATGATCAGGTACGAAGCGTTCTGCCGTCAAATCCGGACGACCGAGATAGCCAGCGGCTAACCCGTCGCCACCAATCAACAACTCGCCGGCTACACCTATCGGCTGCGGCGCATGATGCGCGTCAAGTATGCGCACCACCGTATTAGCAATCGGCCGGCCTATCGATACCGACGCACGCTGCAACACTTCGGCATCAACTCGTTGTAGCGTGGACCACACCGTGGTTTCTGTCGGGCCATACATATTCCACAGCACCTTACAACGATCAAGCAAAACACGCGCTAAATCTGCTGGCAAGGCTTCGCCACCACATAAAATCGTTAGCGCCGTATTGCCCGGCCAACCAATATCGAGCAACATACGCCAAGTCGCGGGCGTCGCCTGCGCCATGCTGATGCGTTCTTGCGCCATCAATTGCATTAAGGCAACGCCGTCATGGGTCGTTTCTTCATCGGCGATGACCACGCGCGCGCCCACACAGAGCGGCAAATACAACTCCAATACCGCAATATCAAAGGAAATCGTCGTCACTGCCAACATGGAATCATCGACGCTGATACCCGGTGATCGCTGCATGGATTGCAAGAAATTAACCACAGCGCGATGACCGATCATAACGCCCTTCGGCTTACCGGTGGAGCCTGAGGTGTAAATCACATAAGCCAAACCAGCATACGATGCCGGTATTTCGTTAGTATTTACTAAATACGGTACTTCATCAACACCGATGCGATCCAAACACAACGTAGGACAATCCCGTGCCGGTAAAGTCGGTAACAGTTCGCTTTGCGTCAGCAGCAGGCTGACCGCCGATGCCTCCAACACATGCTGAATGCGTTCAGCGGGATAGGTCGGATCAATCGGCACATAAGCGCAACCGGCCTTCAGAATGGCAAGCAAAGCAATCAACATCTCCGGCGAACGACGCAAGCAAACGGCGGCTAAGTTGTCCGAGGCAAGACCGGCTTGACGCAGGATTTGCGCCAAGTGATCCGCACGCTGGTTCAGCTCGGCATAGCTCAGGCTCTGCCCTTGACAGGTCAGTGCAATCGCCCCTGGTGTTTTCTGCACTTGAGCTTCAATCAAACCGTGTAGGGTTTGTACGCCTCCAAACACCACCTCAGTTCGATTCCAGTCATTCACCATCATCTGCATTTCTGACACAGGCAATATCGGCAAGCGTTCAACGGAACGCTCAGGCGTTAAAGTAATGATGTTCAATAAAGTGCGGAAATGTTCCGCCATACGTTCCACGGTCGCCGCATCAAAAAGATCGCTGTTGTATTCAAACGCCGCCTCTAACACGCCGCCGCGTTCGGTCATTGCCAAGGTCAAATCATATTTTGCGATGACCTGTTGCACCTGAATTTCACTCACTTCCAAGCCGTGCAAATCAGGGGTTGCAGGCGGCGTGTTCTGCATGGAGAACATCACCTGAAATAACGGGGAATAACTCAAATTACGTTGTGGACGTAGTTCTTCTACCAATTGCTCAAACGACACATCTTGATGCGTGTATGCCGCTAGCGCGCGTTGGCGTACCTCTACCAGGAAATCAGAGAAGGGTTGATCCTCTCCTAAAGGCAAGCGCATCACCAAGGTATTAACGAAGAAGCCGATCAGCCCTTCCACTTCGCTGCGGGCACGGTTCGCCGTGGGTGAACCAATGACAATGTCACGCTGACCGCTATAACGCGACAACAACACGGCAAATGCCGCCAGCAACAGCATGTATAAGGAAACACCTGATTGATCAGCTAATTGCTTCAACTGACGGCTCAAAATAGCATCAAAAGTCTGCGTCAAAGTTGCGCCAGTAAAACGCTGCACGGCCGGGCGCGGTCGATCCGTCGGCAATTCCAGCAAGGCCGGTGCGCCAGTCAGTTGCGATTTCCAATAATCAATTTGCCGCGCCAAGCCGGTGCCAGCCAGATGAGTGCGCTGCCAAGCAGCATAATCGGCATATTGAATCGGTAACGGCGGCAACGGATTGTCTTGTCCAGCAGCGAAAGCGTTATAGAGAACACTCCACTCCGAAGCCAACACCCCCATCGACCAACCATCAGAGACAATATGGTGCATATTCAATAATATGACCCACTCGCTATCACCTAGCTCAAGCAGGCTGGCGCGGAACAGCGGCCCACGCGCCAAATCAAACGGCGCTGCCGCATCAGCCTGCACGCGCCGCGCCACTTCCTGTGCTTTCGCCGCGGCGTTTAAGCCAGTTAAATCGATACGCGCCATCGCGGCCACGCTGACATCGGCGCGCAAAATTGGCGCGCCATCAACCGTCTCAAAACGCGTGCGCAATACTTGATGCCGTTCCACTATGGTGGCAAGACTGCGCGCCAATGCATCAGCCTGCAAGGGGCCGCGCATCCGTAATGCTACCGGCATGTGGTAAGCACTACCCGCGCCTTCCAATTGATCGAGGAACCATAAACGTTGTTGGGCAAAAGAAAGTGGCAATGCATTCGCATTGAGTTGCGTCGGATCCCACTGCGCAGCTTGAATTTGAAACGGCGCATTAGTAAACGACGTATTCGGGGTTTGCGGCCAAGGCTGCTCACGCACATAGCCCAAATCAACCGCCATCGCCCACGCCGGCTCACCGAGGAAATTATGGTCATAAATCTGCCGCCAGCGCTCAGCCGCAGCCGGGTCGATGCCGCGATGTGTATGGAATTTGACATCGCCCAACATGCGTGACTCGGCGTGAATCCCATCCGTCATGCGGCCGCCACCGTGAATATCCAGCATATCCGGCCGGAATTCGATGCCAATGAATTCACATAAGCGTTGCGCTGTTGCCTGCGGCGCGCGCGTGATTTCCTCAAAGCTGACCGCCAACTGCCGTTCAGGCGGAATCTCACGCAAAAACTCAGCGATATTACGATGGCTTTGCACCCAGATTAATTCCGCCAAGCGACGCACTGAGTAATCATGTGGATAACGGAAGAAAATCTGATTCAGCTTAGCTTCTTCAAACGATCCGATCATGCCGTAAGGATGCCGATGTAGATGCAAATACAGCGGCGCGGTGAAATAGTCCTCAGCGCGCCGCAAGGTCGCCACATCTAAGGCATACGATGGCGATTTATCGACTAATAAACGGGGTTGGCCACCACGATTAAGCCAACCTTGCAGCTCGCCATAAAAATCGCTGACCGGCATATCCATCGACTCGAACTCGCCCATGACACGTTGCGCCTCTTCCGCATCAACGTGCAGCGCTTCCATGACGGCCCTTAACGTACCTTCCAACCAAAACGCATCGCGGCCGGAACACACTTGCTTACGTTGCCCTAAAGTCTCAAAGCCAAGTAATTCCAACTCCGGCGGCGAGAACAAAGCAGGGTGCCCGCCCAGCAACACACGCAACAAGGTCGATCCGGAGCGCGGCGGCGACAACACAAAAATAGCAGGCGGATTCTTTTTCTGCCGGGGCGCGGCCAACGGCGGCAGCGCTGGAATCAACGCGCGGAAGGTCGCCATATCGGTTTCATTGACCTTATCGGGCTCATTTACCAGCGATAGGCTATCAAGCCCACCCTCAGCTCCGCCCTCACCTTCGACACGGGATAAAGCCTCCGGATAATTGACGCGGATAAAGTCGGCAAGGGAGCGGATCGTCGGTGCCTCAAATAGCGCCACGACGTACACCACACTATGCAAATGATCTTGAATCTTGTTGACCAAAATCGCGCCACGAATCGAATCCCCCCCTAATTCAAAGAAGTTATCGTCAATATGAGTTACGGCAATACCGAGCACTTCGCTCCATAGGATCGCCAATAAACGCTCTAAGCCATTGCGTGGAGTTTCACCACTAACGGTCGCACGCGGCGCGGCCACGCCCTGCGCTTCCAATGCCAACAAGGCTTTGCGGTCGAGCTTGCCGTTGCCGGTTAGCGGCAAACGTTCAAGCACGCCGATATTCGCCGGCAGCATGTAATCCGGTAAACGCGTGCGTAAATGCTCGCGCAACTGCGCCACTAAAGTCGGCTCCGCCCAATCACGTGAACTGACCCACGCCACCAAGCGCGCGCTCTGCGTGTTTTGTTCTACATCCTGTCTCACTTCCACGACGGCTTCGCCAACCGCCGGGTGGCTGACAAATGCTGCCTCAATTTCACCGAGTTCAATCCGGAAACCACGTATTTTTACTTGCTGATCAATACGGCCAAGATAATCGAGCAGGCCATCGGCACGCCATTTCGCTAAATCACCGCTGCGATAAATCCGTTCGCCTTCAATCTCAACAAAACGCTGTGCGGTTAACTCAGCACGATTCAAATAGCCACGCGCCACGCCCGCGCCGCCGACCAAAATCTCGCCGCCGACACCAATCGGCACGCGCTGGCCATACGTATCCACTAGGTCAACCGACAGATCTGGCAAGCCGCGCCCCATCACGCTACCACCGGCAGCAATATCCTGGTCACGCAGACGATGAAAACTGACATGCACCGTCGTTTCGGTAATGCCATACATATTGATTAACTGCGGCGCATCCAGCCCATGCCGTTCGACCCAACGTGCCAAACTGCGCGGATCCAACGCCTCACCACCAAAAACCACCCACTTCAACGCCAAGGGATATTGCGGAGTTTGCGTAGCTAATCGGCAATCGGCTTCAATTAATTGCCGGAAAGCAGACGGTGTTTGGCTCAACATCGTTACCCCGGTTTCGCACAACAATTGATGAAACTGATCCGGCGAACGACTGACGCTAAATGGCACAATCACCACTTGACCGCCGTACAGCAATCCCCCCCACAATTCCCATACCGAGAAGTCAAATGCGTAGGAATGGAACAAACTCCAAACATCGTTTGCACCAAAGCCAAATAGATTCACGCTGGCATCAAACAAGCGCATCACGTTCGCGTGCGTCACTTCAACGCCTTTCGGCTTTCCTGTGGAACCTGAAGTGTAAATAATGTAAGCCACATCATCAGGATGACCGAGAGGGAGCGGCTCGCTGTTCTCGTTTTCCGCCGCAAAATCTATAGCAGCCAAGTCAATACGTTGCGCGTGCGGAGCCACCGCAGACACATCGGCCTGATAAATATCGGCCTGATAAGTCAATAACACATCAAGACCCGCATCTTCCGCCATAAAACTCAAACGCTCCGGCGGATAAGTGGGATCCAACGGCACATAGGCCGCACCGGCTTTCAATATCCCCAATAACCCGACCACCAATTCCAAAGAACGCTCAACGCCTAAACCCACGCGCGCACCCTGTTGTACACCCGCAGCACGCAACCGCCGCGCCACCGCATCCGCGCGCCGATTCAATTCTGCGTATTGCATGGCACTGTCGCCAAAACGCAGCGCCACCGCTTGCGGCGTCGCGGCGGCTTGCGCGGCAAAACGCTGCACCAAGGTACGCTCGACCGGAAAGCGTGCCGAACCCCCACGCCAATCGCGTAAAAGCGACAACTCTGCCGCGCCCAACATCGGCAAGTGCCGCACCGGCAGGGTTGGTTGCGCCACCATGCCTTGCAACAAAAGGCGGAAATGACCAACCATGCGCTCAATCGTCGCTGCTGCAAATAAATCCGTGTTATAGCGGAAAAAACCGGTAAGACCTTGCTGTGATTCTTCCATCGACAACACTAAATCAAACGGCGAATGTAACGACTCCGGTGGATGCGGTGTAATCTTTAAGCCTTCCAAAGCAACTTCGCCGAGCGGCGCATTCTGAAACGCAAACAATACTTGGAATAAAGGTGTGTGATCCAAGCTGCGCTCTACATCTAACGCTTGCAGCAATTGCTCGAATGGCATTTCACTATATTCAAAGGCGGTTAACGCCGTTTGCCGCACGCGCCGCAACAATTCTCGCCCATCCGGATTACCGCTCAAATCAAGCCGCAAGGCCATGGTATTAAGGAATAGTCCAATGAGCGGCTCAACCTGCGCATGCGGGCGCACTGAAATCGGCGTGCCAATAACTAAATCTTCCTTATCAGTATAACGACATAACAACAGACCATACACCGCAATCAAAGCCATGAATGGTGTCACACCAGCCTCAGCACATAAGCGCCCAAACGGTAGCGTAAACGCCGCATCAATAGAAAAATGCACCGCTTGGCCTCGATTACCGCGCACGCGCGGACGCGGATAATCGGTTGGTAACGCAAGAAAATCAGGCGCGCCATTTAGCACGCTATGCCAATGCTCAGTTAGGCGTTGCAAGCGCTCCCCACTTAAGCGCGTCCGCTCCCAGACTGCATAATCAGCGTATTGAACCGGTAATGTCGGCAAATTCGCCGGCACGCCAAAGGCATAAGCCCGATAGAGCCGCGCCAATTCATCGACCAAAATGCCCATAGACCATCCATCAGCAATGATGTGATGCATGGTCAGAATAAAGACATGTAATTCCGCCTTCAACTTAAGCAAAACTGCGCGTAATAACACCTCACCGCGTTGCAAATCAAACGGCGTCAACGCCTGCTGACGGATAATTTGCGCGACTTCAGTATCACGCGCCGACGCATCGAAGGCAGATAAATCATGCAAGGGCAAAGCAACCTCAACGGCAGCCAAGGGCGCTTGCACCGGCGTATCGTTTTCGATGAAAAAATGGCTGCGCAACACTTCATGCCGCTCAACCAAAGCCCGCAGCGCTTGTTGCAGCGCAGCGGCATTCAACGGCCCCTGCAAATTCAACACCATCGGCGGCATAACAAACGCCGCCGAATTACCGGAATCGAGCCGATCGAGAAACCAAAACCGTTGCTGCGCCGCCGACAAGGGTAAACCTGCCGTACGCGGCTGCACGGAAATGGGTGCCTCATCCCAGGCTCGCTGCGCAGCTTGCGCTTCAAGCCAAGCAATAACGGCCGCTTTCTCGGCAGTCAACCGCGCTAATAAAGGCTCAGTCAGCACCCCTTTCGGCGCGTTATAACGCAAACGACCGTCGCTAACGCTCAGGCGAACGTTCAAAGCTTCAAGTTCATTAATTAGAGATTTAGCTGAATTCATGGTGTTGGCAGTGGGGATAATATTGAGGATAAAATACTAACGATTTTATAAAGTTTGTTAAAAACACGAGTAGTAATTACCTAGTAATCTGTACGTACTTATTTATTTTAAATAATAACTTTTACCTGCTCAGTGGCAATCCAAGCGTTGGCATTAGTCATGATCAGCTTCCTGTTTATGTTGTTTCAGCACCGCTTGCAAACGTTGGCCGGCCTCGGTCAACCGGTACCGTTGCAATCGACTATTAGGTGTTTCAGGAAGGGTCATCTCGATCAGGTTATCAGCCAAAGCCTTATACAAATAGTTGGTGCGGAATGTTGGGCGATGCTTCAACCCCAAGGCTTTTTGTATGGCCGATGGCGGCAAAGCCCCCTTCGCCAATAAATGCAGCAACGAATGGACTGGGTCGGTGACTGGGTCGGTAGCTTCTTCAGCCGCAATCTCAGTTGCAAATCCAACCCTCGACACCTTGTCCGACAATAACAACTCAAAGGCTTTCCGTGAGCGGTCATTGGCATAGACCGGTGCAGCATGGCCCAAAGCCTGCCACTCACGGCGCATCATACGTAGGCCAGTACCAGCTTGCTCGCACATATCGATTCGGCGCAGGGCCATAGCGATAGCAGGATTACGCACTTCCTTTTCGCCAGGCTCCAGTAGATGGGCGTTATCTCCAAAGCTATCACCGGGGTTCCACAATTTTATACCGTCAGTAAAGAACTGGATCACCGCCTTACGGGTGTGGTCACCGTAATCTTGATGGATCAACAAGTTCATAGCCGCCTCGCGGAACACGCGGAAACCTGCAGGCGCATCGCGTCGCTCCAAGGTTGCCGGGTCGATATCACGGAAGGTTTTAGGCATAAAAAATAGGTACTTGGCTAGAAGCTGCTGCCAAGTTTGTAAAATATTTTCCTCGCATACCAGACGGTCAATCCAGCGCGTCTCAGGCATTTCATCCTGACCGCCATAACCTAGAAACTGCACGTCAAGTATCGGGCGCGGCAACAGGTTGCGCACAGCGCGCAAGCTACCGAACAGAGCGATGCAGGCACGGGTGGGCAACAACTGGCCAGCGTCTTTGACCAGATAGCCCCAGTCATAGAGAAAATCTTGATTAGTTTGCTCCACATTAAAACCTGGATTAGTAGCATGGAAGCGATCACGGTACCACTTCAGACTGCCACTGTGCAGGGCCTCCGCCAGATCAACTCGGGTGAAAGACTGACCATCCCAGCGATCAGCGGTGGCATCTCGCAACAGGCGTTCGATATCTTGCGGTTGTGCACGATAATCGCCAGCCCCCTTGCGAATGAAGGTGCGCCGAATGTCTCCATCCAGATAGACCGGTTTGCGCGTGCGCGGGTTTTCAGCTACGTGAAAAGCAAGCACCACTTTGCCGTCATGCAGGTAACGATGTTCTTCCACATCAATATCGTGATTCACCTTGCCATCGGCATGCAGCACCGAGAGAAAATCGTTCTGCAGCTTATCCGGTTCGATAACACCACTAACCTCGAAGCGTTCACCTTGCTGAGTGATGCCTAGCACTAACCACCCACCCCGTGTATTAGCAAAGGCAGAAACCGTTTCAAAAACAGATTTGGGCAACGCTGTTCGAGCGGCTTTGAATTCGGCACCGATCCATTCGCCTGAAAGGAGTAATGCATCTAACGAAGGAGAGTTAGGTAGTGTGGTAGGTGTTAGAATCTCTTGGCTAGCATAGTTAACGGGAGTCGGGATTTCGCGCTCGCCTATTTGCTGATTGATTCCCCGGTCTCGTGTCACCCAATATCTCCTAAGAATTATGGCATTCGTTTAAATTAATTTTAAAGCCGAAGAAAGAAGTCATTGGTCAAAGATTAATCAAACCCATTCAAGCTTACCCTAAACCGATGCCGTAGTAGTTTGCATAATAGCTTCCAAATCCCGCACATCTCGTTGCCATTGCTTGGCGTGACGGTGGTAACTCGCCTGATTTTTCCTACAAACTAACGAATAAGGCCGACCTTTTTTATCAGTGGCCAGATCTAGATCAAGCATGCTATGTCTAACCACAATTTCGACATGGCTACGCCGATTTTCCGCTGCTTTAAATACCCAAATCAATTGATCGGGCTGCGCCATAAAGTGGCTCAACGCACGGCAATCTTCACAACTGCAACTGACGCGATTCGGCCGACGCCCGTCGCTAGGAGGCTGCGGCTTGTCATTAATGCGGCGCTTGAGGAAATCGATCACCCGCTGACGGAAGGCCAACATGAACGGGCCGCCCAGATGGTCAGGCGGTGCAATCAGTTGTTTATAGGCAGGTAACACGACGCCATTAAAATCAAACAAATTCGGCTGTTGTTCACCGTGCTGTAAAACCTGCAAGGCAAGATCGAGCGAAATGGCTGACACACCAGCGAGTAATTTCACCAGCGTCTCGACTAAATTTTCCGCTTTGCCCTGATAACGACAGTCCGATTTAGGTCGATTAACCAAGCTGGTATCGGCGATAAATTGCTGCACAATCGGCGTTGCGAGGGGTAACAGTTGCGTGGCTTGCCCGCTATAAAGCGGCGATTGACTAAGCTGAAACAGCATATCGATCCAGGCCTGTCCCGAACTATTAAGGCTTAAAGCCAACATCTGCTGTAATAGCACCATGCGCTGTGCATCATCTAAGGCATCTAAACTTTCCAGGGCATCGACAATAACATCACTCGGTTCAGTCAAGCGCGGCAACCGCAACAGGGATAGCACATACCTAGCGATATGGGCACTATCATGCAATTCTTTCAGGATAGTCAGTAAATGCAGGTTTGCATAAATACTGGCATGATCTTGCGTCGGATGATCCTGTATTTCTTTCTCACGCGTCTGCAGAATCCGCTCAGCTAAGGCATGCGCTTGCTGCCACAATGACGACGATTGCGGTGGCAATTGCGGCGACGACAGCGCGCCCTGCTGCGCCGTCCACTGCTGTTGCAAATGCTGAAGATAAGGCAACGAAGTCTGTAAGCCGGCCGACTCGATAATCGCTAAGTTAAACGCTTGCGGCCAGATAACCAAAACAGCACGCCGATAAGTCCGATCAAACGACACGCCTTCATTACCCGTCGCCTCATGAAAATGGATCTCATCCGGCTCCAGATCTTCAATATCACACGGCGGCGATAACTCGTCGTTACTAAAGTAAAGCATCCGCACGGGAGGCAAATCAGCACTTAAGGCGCGGAAATGCTGCAGTCTAGCTTCACTGTCAATGATTTCATCGACTGAGAAGTTTTCATATTCATCCGCTTCGCAACCGCCTTCCTTTTCGTCGCACTCCTCTTCGTAGCCCTCCTCTTCGTAGCCTTCTTCATCATCGTCGCAATCGTCATCGTCATCATCGTCGCAATCATCATCATCGAAATCACCATAGCGACTACGGCTCCGATCATAAGAACTCCACCCGTCATACGCCGCACTACCACTTTGCTCCAGCAACAAGAGTGCGAGATACACATTACACTCGGCCTCCTTTGCCGCCTGCTGTAATAATCGTGCAGTGGCAACATCAACCCCTTTTAGTTGATTGATGCCCAATTCGGCCTCGGTGTATGCATGCTCAAGCAGATAAACCAGTTTTTTCGGCGGCGGCTGATCCGCCTCAGGCGGCGTAGTCTGCAAATCGTGCCGCCATTGCAGCAACATATCTCGGATAATCTCAATCTCGTTGTAATGAGTTGGCGTTTCCGGCAGCGGCCGAGCACGGTCAAGCCAGAGCAAATTAAACACCAACACAACGCGATATCCTTCGGTAATCGGCTCTACCTTATGCACGCAATCCGCGTAAAAAGCAGCAAAGCGAAAACAGGAGGGATCCGCTGAATTCAGGTTAAGTTTGACCTCATTACCTTGATGGCGCACCACTAATTCACCACCGCTAAAACGCGACGGCAATGCGATGATTAGCGTGGCAAACATACCGGGGGCTTTTTCAGTATCGCGATGCTCAGTGAAAAAACTACCCGCATCGTAAATGAGCAACTTGTAAAGTTCGGCTTTGACCTGGCCGCTAACACCAAGTCCACACGTCACCTCAGCGACGATCGCATCGAGCGATGCCTGCCAATGTTTACCCGTTATTTTAATTTGACTCGCATCAATCTGCCAGGTTTTCCGCACCGTGGTATCCAGCAGCGTTTGTTCACCTTTACCATACGGTGCCAGCACAGAACTAGCGATTAACGCTTGCGCCTGTTCCGGCAGCAGCGGCAACGCCAAGGTTCCAACAGCCGCGACATTAATTATCGGAGAAAACAATTCCTTTTCTCCCGAAAAATAATAATCTCCCGGCTTTTGAATAACGTCTAATAGTTCAAAAAGCTGTTCAGTGATTAGCATAGCTAGGGTTTGGGCAATTAAGCATTTTTGAGATTAAGTGCTTCGGTTATTAAGTGCTTCGGTTATTTAAAATCAAATTTCCCCTTGTTCCCAATCCTCGCCGCCAGTTTCCGCTTCGGCGCGCACGGCTTCGATTAACGCCGCAATTGCGCCGATAGTCGGTCTTTCAAACAGACTGGCGAGCGACAGTTCAAGTTGAAAATGCTTGCGAATTTGCGCTAACAACTGGGTCAGTAGTAAGGAATTTCCGCCGAGTTCGAAGAAACTGTCATCGGCACTAATACCATCAATGCCGAGCAATTGCTCCCACAGGCGGCAGACCGCTAACGCCACTTCACCACTCGGGGCGACATAAGCGCCCAACATGGCCGGACGGGCATGACGCGCGACGGCTTCTACCGCTACTGACGGAGGAGTATCCATTGTCACCCATTGCTTAATCCGTTGAGCAAGATCGGCGGTGGACAGCACAATTCTTTCTAAACCGGAGACAGCAAGAATGCGCTCGAACGCATCCGCGCCTTCACTCGCCGTCAAGCCTAATTCTGCCATGGCAGCACCGGCAGAGTTTGCCTCATCACTACGCGGGCCACCGAGGTTGTCATCAAAGCGCCAGCCTTCCCAATTAACGCAGAGCCAGCGCGTCGGATGCGTCATGTTATGCGCGGCGACAAAAGCATCAAGACTGGCATTTGCAGCGGCGTAAGCGGTAAATCCAAGGCCGCCGAGTATCGGCGACAGCGACGAACACATCAGGCAGAAATCAAGCGGGCGCTCTTGTAATACGCGCTCAAGAACACGTGCGCCCTGCAGTTTTGGCGTCAACTGTTTGCTGCAGAAATCAATGCTACTCTCCGCAACGGTGGCGAAAGAATCCATACCGACAATACCAGCGGCATGAATTACGCCATTAAGCGGCCCCCAATCGCGCTCTGCCTCGCTGAGCACCGCGGCCATGGCGGCGGCGTCCGTGACATCGACCGCAGCGATCCGCACTTCCGCGCCGAGCGCTTGTAATTCAGCCACGGCGTGCAGGCGGCTTTGTTGAGCAGGCGAGATATACTCACCCGCGTACCCACCCGCGTACCCACCCGCGTACCCACCCGCATCCCTCGAATCGCCACTCACTTGGGGCAAACCACTACGGCTAGTCAGCAACAAGCGCGCACCTGGTGCGCGTTGTGCAATGCGTTTGGCTAATGCCAGACCAATATTGCCGATGCCACCAGTAATCAGGTAAACTCCGGCAGGGCGTAATGCCATATTTGGTAAGGTCGCTGTTGGCAAAGGATAGGCAACATAGCGTTCGCACCAACGCCGACCTTGATGCAGCGCCACCGTATTTTCCGTGCCGGCAATGAGTTCGGCAGCGAGCAGGTCAAGCTGGCGTTCGCGTAACCAAGCTTGTTCAGGCCAGGCTAAATCCACTGCCTGACAGCGCAGATTAGGATATTCCTGCGGCAAAACACGCAGTGGCCCAAGTACAGCCGCAAGGGCCGGCGCTGGCGGCATTTCACCAAACGCCAACAAATGATTCGCTACTACGCTGATTTTCAGAGATTCCGCAAACCAGCTACGTCCCACTGTCTGACCTAAAGCAATCAGATTATAAAAGCCTTGCTCCAACAGATCAGCATCTTCGCTCAACGGGCTAGCAAGCAAGTCGAGATAAACAATGTGATCGGGACGGTGGCCGCTGGCAATTTGCGCTGCCAACACGCTATCCCAAGTACCGGTGTTGACGCCCGCAATGAACTCCACCAGCTCAACCCGCCCACCCGCAGCACGCAAACGTGCCGCCAACGGTTCGGCCGCACCAACACGCCCGCCGCCGACCAACAACCATTCACCGGCTGCTGGTGTGTTCTCTAGTGTGTTCTCTATTGACGTAGCCAAAGGCGTAAGCTCCTGCCAAACCGGCCGGTTAAACCACTGCGCCGCATCAGGTAACTTACCGCTCGCGAGTGGTACAGCAGCAACGGCTGCTGCAGCAGTGCTAACCTGTGCCGGAGCCACCCAATAGCGGCGATGCTCAAAGGCATAAGTCGGCAAAGCGACGCGCCGACGCCGTTCATCAGCATATAACGCCGTCCAATCAAGATTTATGCCTGCAGTCCATACCCGTGCTAGTGCAGTGGCGAAGGCGGCATCCGCTTTCTCGGCACCGACCAAACGTGCATCGGCCAGCGTCGCTAATACAGTCAGCGTCGCCGGACGGCCGCCATGCAACAAGGCCAAATTAGCCAGCGTTTGACTGGGGCCAACTTCCAGCAGCAGCGCATCCGGCAAAGCAAATACCCGCTCTAAACCTTGCGTTAAACGCACGGCGCAACGCGCTAAATCCAAGTAGTGATCTGGATTGGTTGCTTCGGCATCGGTAATCCAATCACCACTGACGCAAGAAACGTAAGGAATCCGCGGCTTTTGCAAACGCACTTTGCGCACCGCCTCAAGATACGGTGCCAGGAACGGCTGCATCTGCGCCGTGTGGAAAGGCAGATCAAGCTGGCTCAACATACAGAACACACCCTGCGCCTTGAGCTGGTCTTGTAGCGCGGCCACTGCCGTCGCTGACCCACCGACAATACATTGACGTGGAGCCATAATCATGGCGATTTCTACTTCAGCATTGGGTGAGGTAGCCAACAACGGCCTTAATTCTTCTTCACCCAGCGAAACTGCCAGTAGCGCACCGGGTTTGATCAAGGAGAGTAAACGCGAACCGGCTACCGACAACGTCAACACTTCTTCCAGGGTCATTACCCCGGCGAGGCAAGCACAAACATATTCACCTAGGCTATAACCGAGCATAGCACGTGGTTTAACACCAAGCTTTAACCATACTTGCGCTAAGCCATATTCAACTACAAACAAAGGTAATGAATCGGTAGCGAAAGCCGGATCGGCGCTGCCACCGGGCGAAGCCATGCGCGCCATTAAATCAATGCCATGTTGTTCGCGCAAAATGCTAGCGCAGTGATCCACCTCAGCCCGAAACAGCGGCTCATCGCGGTATAGGCTTTGCGCCATGCCAGCAAACTGCGCATCCTGCCCAGGAAAGGCAAAAACCACATTTGCGTTCTGTTTGACCGCAGTCGTCTGCTGAATTTTGACCACAGACTGAGGCTGAAACCCAATTGACTGCGCTCCCATCACCCAGGCTTGCCGCACATCAAACGCCTTACGCCCTACTTGCAGTGTATAAGCGACATCAGCTAACGCCAGCTCGGGCGTCGCTGCTAAATTATTCTCCAGATATGTCTCCAGGCGTTGCGCGCCCTGCTCCAACGCAGCGCCGCTGCGTGCCGACACAGGTAAAACCTGCCAGGGTCGACCGCTTGCCCCTGCGGGTATCAAGGGTGCTTCTTCCAGCACCACATGCGCATTAGTGCCGCCGATGCCAAACGAACTAACGCCAGCACGACGCGGCGCACCACGCAAGGACGGCCACGCAGTCAGACGCGCGTTGACGTAAAACGGGCTACTTTCCAAACCCAACTTCGGATTCGGCCGTTTGAAATGGAGCGAAGGTGGCATCTGAGCATGGCCTAAGCCCAACGCTGTCTTGATCAAGCTGGCCGTGCCCGCCGCGGTATCAAGATGTCCCACATTGGTTTTCACTGAGCCAATGGCGCATTGCTGCAGCGCCGTCACACCGGCACTGCGGAACGCTTCACTTAATGCAGTCACTTCGACTAAATCACCCAGATCAGTGCCGGTACCATGCGTTTCTACGTAAGCGATAGTATTAGCATCGACGTTCGCCATTTCTTGTGCTTCGCGGATCACCGCTGCCTGACCTTCAACGCTGGGCGCGGTATAACCCACCTTAAGCGCCCCATCGTTATTAATGGCATAACCCCGGATAACGGCGTAAACGGTATCGCCGTCACGTAGCGCATCATCCAAACGCTTTAACACCACCATAGCAACGCCGTTGCCGTCCAAAGTGCCTTGCGCATCGGCATCAAAAGCACGACACCGTCCATCCGGCGACAGCGTGCCACCGGGATGATGCCAATAGCCTTGATCCTGCGGCAAATGCACCGAACAGCCACCGGCCAAAATCAGATCACATTGATACGACAACAAACTTTGGCAGCCCATGGCCACCGCCACCAGCGAAGTCGAACACGCCGTGCTGACGTTGACCGCCGGCCCACGCAGATCCAACTTATAGGCAACACGCGTCGTGGCAAAATCCTTGTCATTACCTAGGCTAATCTGCCAAGCGCCAAGGGTTTCCAGTAGCTCACGCTGGCCAATCAGGTTTTGCAACAAGTAACTATTTAAGCCGACACCGGAATATAAGCCGACACGACCGGCGTCTTTGAAGGCGGCGCTGCCCGGCGCTTGACCGGCGTGTTCCAACGCTTCCCAAGCACATTCCAGCAGTTGACGATGCTGAGGATCAAGCACTTCCGCTTCGCGCGGCGTGATGTCGAAAAAGCCCGCATCAAATAGTTCCGCACCTTGTAGTAGGCCAAACGCCTTAACGAAGAGCGGATCTTGCAAGGTCGCTGCATCGACACCAGCGGCGCGCAATTGCGCATCGTCAAAGAAGGTAGTCGATTCGACGCCATCACGCAGATTGCACCAGAATTGATCCAGGTTCTGCGCACCAGGCACACGCAGCGCCATGCCGACGATGGCAACTGCATCCAAGGGTTCATCTTGCATTTCATCATTAGGTGAAAAATCAGAATCAACCACGTTTTTGCCTCTTATCTTTCATCTTGTCTTTCATTTGGCGCAGCGCATCGCGTTGCCGTTGCGCTTGACTGCGCGCGTTGTCAGCTTCCGTCGCCGCCTCAGCCGTCGTTTGCGAGAAGTAGCGCGCCTGACTGGCCACGGTCGGTAAACGGAAAATGTCCACCGGCGAAATCGGCCGCACAAACATGGATTGCAAGCGCTCGCTCAACGGCAAGACCAGCAGGGAATGACCGCCCAATTCAAAGAAATTATCGTCCGCACCAACCTTCTCCACCTGCAATAATTCACACCAGACGGCGGCAATGCGCTTCTCAGCATAACTACTGGGATCAACAAAAGCAGCAGCCAAATTCGGCCGTAAGCCTTCTGGTGCAGGTAATGCGGCCCGGTCAATTTTGCCGTTACTGGTCAAAGGCATCGCCGGCAACAACATGAATGTGCTGGGTAACATGTGCGCCGGCAACGACTCCGCTAACGCCGCCTTCAGCGCACGTTCATCTAATGCGGTCTGCGCATCGACAGCGGTGACATAAGCCACCAGGCGAACATCCTGCTCCGAACGACGCTGCGCCAATACCACCGCCTCGCGCACGCCGGGCAGATGCTCCAACGCGCTTTCGATCTCACCCAATTCAACGCGGAAACCGCGCACCTTGACTTGGTGATCCGCACGGCCGAAATAAACCAGATTGCCGTCAGCCAGATAACGCACCACATCACCCGTGCGATACAAACGGCGACCAGCGCTGGTCGGCAGATCTACCCGGATGCCGGTCTGCGCGATATCAATGAAACGTTCTGCGGTCAATTCCGGGCGCTGGTGATAACCGCGCGCTACGCCATCTCCGCCGATGAATAACTCACCCTTGACGCCGATCGGCACCGGCTGCAAGTTGGCATCCAGTACATACAATTGCGTATTGGCAATCGGCTTCCCGATCGGCACTGACCCCGCGACATTGCCTGTTTCTGTCACCTCATCACCGGCTTCAAACACACAACAACCCACCACGGTTTCGGTCGGGCCGTATTCGTTGATCAAATGCGTTTCTGGCGCGTGTTCTAGCCAGGGTGCTACATGACGTTCTAGTAAGGCTTCGCCACCGAGCACAACATAGCGCGTCAGACCGGCAAGCTGCTCAGGCGGAATCAGCGCGTTAAGCAATTCCAGATGCGCTGGCGTCAATTTGACCAGACTCCACGGCTTACCCGAGGCTGGCCCGGCTTGCAAAGCGGCCCGAATATGATCAATTTCCTGACCGCCTTCCGGCACTAAAGTCAGTGCTTTACCGCTGATTAAAGGCGCAAACAAACTGGTAATGGTGGCATCGAAGCTAATCGACGAATGCAGGGGTGAACCACCGCCCTGCTCTACCGCATTGCCAGGTAACACCTCATAGCGCCGCACCGCCCAAGTCAGATAATTGGTCAGGCCACGCTGTTCAATCAAAGTGCCTTTGGGCTGGCCAGTAGAGCCAGAGGTGTAAATCAGATAGGCCAAGCTATGCGCTGAGGCCGTGTTTTGTGGTACGACCGCCCCGTCAATTATTTGACCGTTAAGTTCCAGCTGCGGCAACGACGTATCCAAACACAACGCCTTAGCTCCCGCCGGCAGCACTAAAGTATTAAGTAAACGTTCCTGCGTCAACACCACCTTAACGCCAGCATCTTGCAGCATGAAATTCAAACGCGATGGCGGATAAGCGGGATCCAGCGGTAAATAAGCCCCGCCCGCCTTCAGAATGGCGAGCAGACCGATAACCAATTCCGGCGAACGTTCCGCGCAAACGCCGACCACCGCTTCTGCTCCTACACTCTTCCCCACGCCCTGCCCTTGCAGCCAAACCGCGAGGCGATTGGCCTGCTGGTTGAGTTCGGCGTAAGTCATCGACTGATCGCCATAAGTCAAAGCCACTGTATCAGGTGCTTGCGCTACCTGCGCCTCAAACAGTTGATGCGCGCAGGTGTCAGATGCATAGTCAGCACGCGTGTCGTTCCAATCGACCAGTAATTGCTGCTGTGCCGCCGCATTCAGCAACGGCAATTGCGCCAAGGTTTGTTCTGGATGTGCAACGATACCGTCGAGCAGAGTCAGGAAATGACCGACATAACGCGCAATACTGTCGCCTTCAAACAAGTCACTGGCGTAATCACATTCCAGTACCATGTCATCGCCAACTTCGGTCAAATTCAGCGTAATGGCAAAAGCGGTGTGATGAATCGGCTGCGTCAGCCAATCGACCTGCAAGCCAGCCATGTCGGGTGCCTCACCGGGGCGATCCAGATTGAACAAGGCCGCGACAAAATTTCCGCGCAATGCCTTCAACGCCGGCTGTTCGATCAATTCAGCAAAGGGATAATCCTGATGCTGATAACCCTGCAATAATGTGCCACGCATCGTCTTCAAATAATCAACAAAACTCTGCTGCCATTCGACGCGACTGCGAATCGGGATGAGATGCGTGCAATACGCCACCAACGCATCACTCTGCTCCATCTTGCGGCCAGCCACCGGCATACCCACTAGCAGTTCATCTTGTGCGCATAAGCGATGCAGCCAAAGTGCGTAAGCAGAAAACAGCGTCATGAAGTGCGTGCAACCTTGTGCGCGACTCAGCGCCCGCACCCCATTCAACAACGTAGCTGGAATATCGCAGCTATAACGGCCACCACGGAAGCTTTTTATCTGTGTTTCAGCATGATCTACCGGCAAATCCAATGCGGGCAGATGACCGGACAATTGCTGCAACCAATAATCGCGTTGCTGCGGGAATGAATGTGCTTCACGCCACTGCAAATAATCCTTGAATTGAGGCGCAGGCGGCAATTCGGCGGTGATACCACGCACGGCAGCGGTATAGAACGTCGCCAAGTCTTGCACGATGACGTTCATCGACATGCCATCCACCACGATGTGATGCGCTTTCAGCAGCAAGCGATAGTCGTCTGCCGCTACTTTATAAAGATGCGCTTCAAACAAGGGGCCACGCGCAAGATCAAACACATGTGTCGCATGTTCTGCCTGGGCGGTGGCAAAAGCAGTAGCCACATCGGTGGCCGTGGTCAAATCAAGGTAAGTCAAACCAGCGCCGGGCAGCAGATCAAGCGGCAGCACGCGTTGTACCTCACCGGCGATCACCGTACGCAACGCCTCATGCCGACGCATGACATCACGCACGGCGATGCGCAGCGCAGCGACCTGGAAATCAGCGCCCTGCAAACGCAACAGCGGGCTGACGTGATAGGCCATCGAGCCTTGCGGCGATATTTGCGCCAGCACCGCCAACTGTTTTTGCGCCGGACTAAGCGGATAGCTTTGCACTGCACTAGCGTCCACCACACTACGTTCAGGCAGGAAACCACCGGCACGCAATTCGAAAACGCATTCCTTCACTGCTTGGACAATGTGATCCACATCAGCATCGCTATGCGCAGTAGACAGGAAGTAATTGCGCCATTCCCAAATGAAAACCCCCTTCTCCATCATCTGATAAAACAGGAATTCCAGATTAGTGGAAAACGAGAAGCGGAACAGCGAGGCAAAATGCACGACTTTAATCGGCACCTCTTCCAGATCGAAGAAATCGTTCAGCTCCGCTGCCAAACGATCAGTGCGACGATTCAAGTTTTGTTGCAGCGCTGGGCCTTGCTCTTTCAAATAGCGCAAGGTCGCTAACGTGGTAATCATCGCCGCAGGATGCTGACAGAAGGTGCCGCCAAAGATAGTGCGATCTGCTAGCGGATAACTGGCATCACCGTACTGCCACATACCGCCGTCGATGGCATCCATATAGCGCGCCGCGCCAGCTACCACACCAATCGGCAAGCCACCTGCCAGCACTTTACCGTAAGTAGCGATATCGGCCTTAACATCAAACCAGGCCTGTGCGCCGCCCGGATGAATGCGGAATCCGGTGATCATTTCATCGAACATGAGTAAGGCACCACCGGCTTCGGTGATACGGCGTAATTCGTGCAGGAATTCACGTGGCTGCAAATCCGGTCGCCGACTTTGCACCGGCTCGACCACCACTACCGCGATTTCAGCGATGTGCGCACGAATGAAATCAAGCGCACTTTCGCTGCCGTAATCGAGCAACCAGAGATCATCCACCGCGCCCTGCATAATGCCCGGTGCCACCGGCACACTAATTAAGTCATCCTCTTGCCAAACCGGGCGTCCCATGACGTTATCGGAATGGCCGTGATAAGCATTGTCAAACATCACAATCTTGTTGCGCTTGGTGGCGGCGCGTGCAATGCGCAACGCCGCCATCACCGCCTCAGTGCCGCTATTAGTGAAAGTGACCCGCTCCATACCGGTCAATTCACAAATCAGCGCGGCGGCCTCGCCAGTCTGCGGCGGCCGCGGCCCGAGCAGCAAAATGTCGTTGTCGGCATCGGCCAAGGCTTGCGCGATGAATTCCGGACGATGACCAAACAGGGTGACGCCCTGCCCCATCGTGATATCAATGTATTCATTGCCGTCGATATCCCAGATTTTCGCGCCCTGTGCGCGCTTGCCGGTAATCGGATAGAGCATTTCTTTGGTCGTAAAACGGAAGCCCACCGCCGCGCGACTATCGGCTAGCACGCCACGATAATGCGCCGCCAGTTCTTTTGATTTTTTCGTGCGCTCGGTGTAACGCTGAATTAAGGCTTCCAGATAGGTTTGTTGCTTGGCATTCAAACCCCGTGCGCGAATTTCTAACGGTGACAACATGCGATGCATGACGGCAGCTGCGGGTTTGGCTGCGGCAGAGGGCTTGGTTGCAGTTGCTGGCTTGGTTGCAACAGTAGGTTGAGTTGTAACTGTGGGTTGAGTTGCAACCGGTGTTGCACTTGCCGGTGCCGGTGGCACAGGCGCGGCCGGAGCCGCCGTCTCGCTGCGCACACCGATATCGCCAAGAAACTGAAGTTGTTGCGCAACCACCTGATTGATCGCGCGCGAAGCCGATTCAATTTGCCGCAGCAAAATCGATTCCAACTCGCCAGCGGGCGCATTCAGCGTCATCGCTTGCGGTGCGGTCATGGCCGGTAGCGGAACTGTTAGGGAAGGCGCTGTTAAGGAAGACACCACCGGCGGTGCTGCTAGCGGAGCAACCGCTGCAACGGGCGCTGCAACAGGCGCTTCAACGGGTGCCGATACCACAACTTCAGCCACAACCTCAGGCACAACCTGATACTCAACAATAAAATTCGCTAATGCATCAATACTGGTCAATTCCTCGAAGAACTGCGGAATCGTAATGGTCAGCCCAAAGCGCGTCTCCACCGCACGTTGCACCTCCATTAACACTAAGGAATTAGCACCCATTTCGAGAAATGGAATATGAATATCTTCCTCACTCGGCGCAGTCGGCAGCGCTTTAGCCATAAATCCCCGCAAAAACCCGACGACTTCCGGGCGATCGGCAGCACCGTTCGGTTTTTCAATCTCATTCATAATCTGATCCATTCCATAAAAATCTTGCTTAGCAACCTTAGCTACTTTAGCTACCCGCAACCCACGCCACCTGCGTCAGCGCCATCTTCACCGCCAGGCCGCTGTGCTGGCCGGCATCGGTTTCAAACGGCGGCAAATAAAGATAACCGTCATGCACCACACCGCCGATAAAACCACGGCAATCCGCATGCGCCTGCGTCAAATCGCAGTACGACCAGCTCGCCCGATCGTCGAACGGACGCGACAAATCGCAGCGCGTAATCTGACCGTGATATTGATGCACGCCGCGACAGTGCGGCACTAAATAGAGAAAACCCTCGGCATAAATCGCACCAAAGAAACCACGACTGCCTGCATCAAGCTGCGCACAATCAAACAACGTCCAAGCGCTAACGTCGTCCAGTTCGCGTCGGGTATCGAAGCGCAGCGCACGGCCGTGCCGATCTGTGCCATCCACGTAAGGCGACAGATAGAGCATACCATCATGGCACATACCGCCAACGTAGCCCTTACAACCGGGCGCGAGCTGCGTCAAATCGTAATGTCGCCAGGCGCTGACATCATCGAACGGCAAGCGACGGTCATAGCGTGCCAGCAAGCCGCTGTACTCGCTTGGCGTGCGTAAATAGGGCACGAAATAAATGTAATCCCCCTCGCAAACAGCGGAATGAAAGCCCTTGCTATTGGGATCAACCTGTGCGGTATCAAAATATTGCCAGGCCGCGGCGTCCAGGAAATCGGCCTGCGTGTCGTAGCGAACCACTTGACCATGCGTCGTGCTGAAATCGAGCTGATACGGCGATAAGTAAACGTAGCGTCCATCAAAGCAACCGCTAACAAAACCACGGCAATTCGCCTGCAGGCTGCTGGTATCGAAAAACTGCCAGCTTGCCGCTGCGTCAAATGGCGCTTGCGTGTCGTAACGGGTGACTTGACCGTGATGACTACCTTGAAAATACGGCACTAAATATAAGTAACGGCCATCAAATATCGCATCAACAAAACCACGACTATTGCCATTCAAACTGGCGCTGTCAAACGTGGACCAAGCGGCAACATCATCAAAAGCCAGGCTGACATCGTAACGCGCCACCCGGCCATGAAAGTTACCGTTATTCAAGGGGGCCAGGTAAATGTAGCGACCGTCGCATACCGCACCCGAGAAACCACGTGCATCCGCGTGGGCTTGAGTTAAGTTAAATAGCTCGATTCCATTCATTATTTACTCGCTAATTTCTAAGTTCATGTAGGACGGGTAAGCATGCACAACGGAGAGATCATTTTCCATCACCACCAAATCACCGCGCTTTTCAATTTCACGGAAGTGATTAAACTTATAGGTCATATACATCATGCGGTTACGGTCATTCGGCAGCATCTCAGCAATCAAACGTACGCCATGTTGGCGCGCTTGGTTACGTAAATAATTGATCAAAATCGCACCGACGCCACGTGTCATGACGCGACAAGACATGAGAAACAATTTCACCATCCAGGCGTCCGCCTGCTTTTCCAGCAAAACCAAGCCAATTTTTCCGTAAGGCCCATGCTTATCTTCCAAGCCAGCCACTAACAAACGATGCTGTTCTGAAGTCCGGAAGAAATTCAACTCATCATAGGAGTAGGTGTAACCCGTGGTATTGAGCTGATTGGTGCGTAGCGTCAATTCTTCCGCCCGTTTCAAATCTTCCTCGCGCGCTGGCGCGATGCTCAAGCGCATTTCCAGACTGGCGAGAAACGCATCCTGCGGCCCCTCAAAATGCTCCTCCACCTGCTTACGCGTGATGTCGGCCAGATACATACTGCGTCGACGGGCCGAATCTTCCGTGATAAATCGCGGATTAAACTCCGGCAGTGCCAGCACTGTGTCCATCTCAGTTACATCAAGGCAAAGCACCGCCGGACAAGCGAAGGCGACCTCTTCCCGCTCAAACGATTGGTCGTCGATAAACGCCAGCGTATCAATACCAATATTGATGTCCTTAGCGATACGCTCCATCGAACCAGACTTTGGCCCCCAATGAATTTGTGGATAAAGGAAGAAATCGGCGTAACCTAATTCCTGCAACTTAGCCAACGCCAGCGCATGATCGTTTTTCGAGGCGATAGATTGCAAAATACCGCGCCGATCCAGTTCCTGCATCAATTCCAGCACGCCGGGGCGCAACTGCGTAACGCCACCTTCCAGCAGGGTGCCATCCCATAGCGTATTGTCTAAATCCCACACCAAACACTTAATGCTGCGTATCTTCTTTTCTTCGCGAATCGCTGCCGCTTGGCTGGAAGAATCTATTGCCGCAGCACTGGCCAGCGTAGTGCAAGCAACGCAATCCGCACGCTCAGTTTCAGCGCTTATCTTCTCAGCACTCATGCTGCACTCCCACTGGCTTCCTTGCGGCTACGCCGTTGGCTCATGATGAAATCCTGATAGCCATACTTGGAAATGATGATTTGCTGCATCTGATTACTGCCTTCGATGATTTCCATGATCTTGGCATCGCGCAGATAACGCTGCACCGGATAGCTGTCGTGACAGCCATTGGCACCGTGAATTTGCACCGCGTCGGTGGCGACTTGCACCGCGACGCGTGAAGCAAAATATTTAGCAATCGACGTTTCCATAATCAATGACGGATCGCCCTGCTGCTTCAGCCAGGCGGCGCGATAGCACAAGGCACGCGCCGCGCGAATCTGCGTGATCATATCGGCAATCAACTCTTGAATCAGTTGATGTCCCTTCAGGAAAGCACCGAACTGTTTACGCTTACCAGCATAGGCCAAACTCGCATCGAGACCAGCCTGCGCCAGCCCGAGACAGCGCCAGCCGACACAATAACGGCCGTGATCCAGCGCCGCACCGGCCACATGCGAGAAGCCGAAACCGACACGACCGACCATTTGATCAGCCGGAATACGGCAATTCTCCAGGAACACATCGGCAATCATGGCGGAGCGAAAGCCCAACATACCGGTTATTGGCGCGGTTGAAAAACCTTCCGTACTACGTTCCACTAAAAACGCGGTTGACTTGCCCTCAACCTGCGCAAAAATCAGCAGCAGCGTGGCGACCTGACCAAACGAAATCCAACGCTTGCGGCCGTTGATGATCCAAGCGTCGCCCTCAAGCGTCGCCGTGGTTTCAATGCTGGCCGCATCACTACCGACATTCGGTTCGGTCAAACCGAAAGCACCGACCAGTTCACCGGTGGCCAGACGCGGCAACCACTGTTGCCGCTGCGCATCGGTGCCCCACTTGATCAACGCCTGCGCCACCATGCCATGCACGGTGAACAACGACAGCAAGGACGCACTGCCGCGGCCCATTTCCTCGCACAGCACACCCCAAGTGACCGCATCCATACCCGCACCACCGTACTGCGTCGGGATGATGCCACCGAGATAGCCCTTCTCCGCTACCTGGCGGATTAACGCCGCCGGCATCTCCTGGTTACGATCATGCTCGTCGGCAAACGGTGCCACATGGCGATCGACAAAGTCGCGAAACTCATCCTGGGCGGCGCGTTGCGCCACGCTCAATTCCATATCCATGAAATGCTCCTCAAACTGCTTAGCTAAACAACGATCAAGCTACGTTCAAACCTAATTTCTTGCCGACAAAACCCGCAATGGCATTGACCGACTTGAAGTTCTCGTAATCGAGGTCTTCGTTATCCACCGCCAAGCCGAATTCCTTTTCGACGAACAACACCAATTGCATGGCAAACAGGGAATTCACCATGCTGGTGGCGAATAGATCGACCTCAGGGTCCACCTCGTTAGTATTCAGGTATTGGCTAACGAATTCGCTCACCTTCGTCATCACGACATCCACATTCATAGCATTTTCCTTAACGAATAATTGTTAACAACGATCATTGATATTTGTAGAAGCCTTGGCCGCTCTTGCGTCCGAGCAGGCCGGCATCGACCATCTTCTTCAGCAACGGACACGGCCGATATTTGCTATCGCCAAAACTTTCGTGCAGCACTTCGACTGAGTACAAAATCGTATCCAGACCGATCAAATCGGCGGTTTCCAGCGGCCCCATCTTGTGGCCGAAACACTTCTTGAAAATCTCATCAACTTCTTGCGCATTCGCTACGCCGTCCTGCACGGTAAATACCGCCTCGTTCACCGTCAACATCAGCACACGATTTGAGACAAAACCCGGCGAGTCATTGACCAGGACGCTATCCTTGCCCATGCCTTTCAACAGGGCATTGGTAATGGCAATAGTCTCAGGTGAAGTATGCCAACCCTTAATTACTTCCACCGTCGGCTTGAGCGGCACCGGATTCATGAAATGAATGCCGATGACTTTATCCGGCCGCTGCGTTAACGCGCCAACACGGGTGATGGAATAGCAGGAAGTATCCACGGCATATACGCAGTGCGGCGGGCAAACGGCTTCCAGCTTCGGATACACCGAGCTTTTCGCTTCCCACTTTTCCACCACGTTTTCAATGACATAAAAGGCCTCACTCAACGCCGCATAATCGGTGGTAAATAGAATCCGATCCAGCACCGCTTGCGGATCATCCGCCTGGCTCTTATCCTTCTTGCCGAAAGCTTGAAAGCGCACGGCATTGCGAATTTCCTTGCGCGCCCGCTCCAACTGCGCTTCCGCGATATCAATCAACACCACTTTGAAACCGCTCTGCGCCAGATTCTGCGCAACGCCACTGCCCATGACGCCGGCACCTATCACGCCCACTACGCCACCAACCACTCCACCCTCTTGCATTGTTTCACTCATCTTGATGTCCTTATGAATGCCAATCTATAAACTGATTAAAACTCGACGCCAGCCAACCAGAGTTTGCCCAACGTCGCCAGGAAAAACGCCTCATCCGGCTGCCGCTCATAGCGATTGCGTAACGAAGGCAACACTATCTTGTCGCGTAGTTTCGCTGCGGCCGGATGCTGCAACACAAAGCTGCCCAAACTCTGCCCCGGCCCCGCTTCAAGAAACACGCGGCCTTCACGATCAAGCAAGCGGCTTAATCCCTCAGCGAAACGCACCGTTTGCCAAGTATGCCGCGCCCAATAAGTTGGGTCCGTCGCCTGCGCCGCGCTAATCCAATCCCCAGTCAGGTTAGACAAGTAAGGAATTTGCGGTGCACTTAACTTGAAGCCCTTGATTAACTCGATTAAAGGGGCATGCAGCGATTCCAGCATGTGGGAATGGAAGGCGTGCGTACCCGGCAAACGCCGCGACACCACTTCATCAGCGCGCAACCTGGCTTCTAGTTCGGCCACCGCCGCCTCCGGTCCACCCACTACGCACAAGGCTGGTGTACTGACGATGCACAAGGAAAGCGCATCGCCGAGCAATGGCCGCACGCGTGCTTCAGGCAACGGCACCGCCAACATAACACCGTGCGGCAACGCCTGAATCATCTGCGCACGCCGCGTAATGAGTGTCAGCGCATCTTCCACACTCACCACGCCAGCTAAACACGCTGCCGCATATTCGCCGATGCTGTAACCAATCATCGCCTGCGGCCGCACACCGCGCGCCAACCACATGCGGCCAAGCGCATATTCGACGATAAACACCAGCGGCTGGCTGTGCAGCGTTTGGTTCAAACGTGTTTCGGCTGGATCAGCCGGTGCCGTGCCGCGACCGAGCATGGCGCGTAGATCCATTTTCTT
>CAYWXO010000011.1:0-12366 GCA_964462255.1 uncultured Thiobacillus sp.
GCGATGTTGGTGAGTCGCCGCGCAAGCGCTTTTTTGCCGATCCGCGTGGCGTGGTTCTGATTACCTCGGAGTCTTTGGAATCGCTGCTGTTTCGGCGTGGCGCTGAATTGAGTTCTATTTTTGCGGGACTGGCCACGGTGGTGGTGGATGAGTTGTACGCTTTTATCGGCGGCGAGCGGGGGCGGCAGTTGCAATCGTTATTGCATCGTTTGGAGGTGGCGCTGGGGCGGCGAGTGCGGCGAGTCGGTTTATCCGCCACGCTTGGCGATATGGCGCTGGCGGATCGTGGCGATGCCTACCATTTGCGCAGCCGGGATTCCGAATTAGACGCGCCATAATTCCTGATTGGACGAACTTATATTCCGGATTGGACGCTCTTCGGTTACCATCAACTCACCCCTAATTTAACTCAAACTTTAATGTCTGATTTATACCCAAGGTTGCTTGATACCCGCATTCATGAAGCCCTTGGCGACACGCCCGTGGTGTTGATTAACGGGCCGCGCCAATGTGGAAAAACCACGTTGGTTCAACAATACAGGCAGGACATCCCCTACTTTACGCTTGACGACGACAATTTACTTACCGCCGTGCGAGCAGACCCAGCAGGGTTTATACGGCGAGTTGATCGCGTTGTCATAGATGAAATTCAGCACGCACCTGAATTACTGCGCGCCATCAAGCGCGCTATTGACCAAGATCGTCGCCCCGGACGATTTTTACTCACCGGCTCGGCCAACTTGCTGGCCGTCCCCGAAGTCTCCGACAGCCTTGCCGGACGCATGGAAATCCTCACCCTGCTGCCGTTGATGCAGGCAGAAATCGAGCGGCGCGATAATCATTTTTTACACTATGCGCTTGAGCAAAGCTGGCCTAGCAAACGCATTAGCTACCCGGAAGGAATGAACATCATCAACCGCGTGCTAAACGGCGGCTACCCGGAAATGCTGGCGCGACCCACCGCAGCAAGGCGCGTGGCTTGGGCAAGCGCCTACCTGAAAGCGCTGCTGGAACGCGATGTGCACGACCTAACCAGCATTGATAAATTGAGCGACATGCCGCGCTTGCTAGCCGTGTTGGCGCAGCTCAGCGGGCAACTGGTCAACTTCACCCAAATCGGCGGGCAACTCGGCATGGACAGCAAAACAGCGCAAAAATATTTGGGTGTGCTGGAAAATATGTTTCTCATCAAACGCGTTGCACCGTGGAGTGGCAACGAACTCAGCCGCCTTGTAAAAACCCCCAAGCTGCATTTTTTGGATGCTGGCTTGCAGGCCAGTTTGGTACGGCTCACTCCAGAACGTGCTCTGACTGACCGAGCACGCTTTGGTGCCACGTTAGAAAGCTGGGTATGCGGTGAGCTGGCAAAAACCCTGTCGCTCACTCCCGAACCCTGGCAGCTATTGCACTACCGCGACAAAGATCAAGTGGAGGTCGACTTCATCCTCGAAAGTACTGACCGGCAACTCGTTGGCATTGAAGTTAAAGCCGCCGCCTCGGTCACTTCGGCTGATTTTCGCGGATTGAAAAAATTGCAAAAACTCACCGGCGCAAACTTCACCAGCGGCATTCTGCTGTATGACGGCGAACAAGTATTATCAATGGGCGAGCGGCTGTGGGCAGTGCCGTTGGCTTTGATGTAATGAGGTTATTTAATGTGGTTTAAACGTGAATATTTGTTTAGCTCAACTAATGACTTTCGGGTAAACCGGCTTCTCTCAATGAAAAATTCTAGAGCGTTGTAGGCATTTTATTTGAACGCTGAAACCATTGCCGAGTCGAGCCGCTGCATTGTCCTGGACAAATACATCAAGCCATGGCCTCTAATTTTCGGTATGGTTGCGCACATTTCATTTCAGCGAGCTGAACGATGTCTTTACCGTCTATTTCCTCTTTACCGCTCACCGACGAAATTGAGAATTTGCTGTTGACTTGGCAAGTGCTGGTCGGTAACCCCTTGTTCTGGTGGCAGGTGGGGGTGATGATTTTGGCGGCGGCTGGCGCTGTGATGGTGCATGTCACCCTTAGCCAAAGTTTGACGGAACGTTCGGAACAGAGCTCTGAATACACCATGCGGCGCATGGCGCTGAAAACACTGCAACGCATTTTGTTTCCACTCAGCATGTTGTTGGGCGTGTTGGCTGGCCGTGCTTTATTAATGCACTGGGAGCGGCCGGTCAATTTACTCAATCTGGCCATGCCGTTGCTGACCTCTTTGGCCGCCATTCGTATCGTGGTGTATTTTTTACGCAAGACGTTTCGTCCTGGGCCGGCAGTTAAAGCGTGGGAAAATCTGATCGCTGCCTCGGCCTGGATCCTCGTTGCGCTGCATCTGTTGGACTGGCTGCCTGCGGTGTTGGAGGCGTTAGACGCCATGTCCATGCAGTTGGGGGCCACGCGTATCTCGGTGTTGGCTACCGGCAAACTGCTCTTATCGGTGGCTTTGTTGTGGATATTGGCGCTGTGGTTGGCGGCCCTGATCGAAAACCGTATCAGTCAAGCGGAGTACATCAATATCAGCATGCGTGTGGCCTTGGTGAAATTGAGTAAATTTTTGCTGTTGGTCGTCGCCTTTATGTTGGCCTTAAATATCGTCGGCATTGATTTAACTGCGTTGGCGGTATTTGGCGGTGCGGTGGGTGTTGGGCTGGGCTTTGGTTTGCAGCGTATTGCCAGCAATTTCATCAGCGGCTTTATCGTGTTGTTCGATCGTTCAATCCGGCCGGGTGATGTGATCACAATTGATAATACTTTTGGCTGGGTGCAAGAGTTGCATGCGCGTTATGTTGTGGTGCGTGATCGCAATGGGGTTGAACGCCTGATTCCCAATGAAACCCTCATTACCACCGAGGTGATTAATTGGAGCTATAGCGACCGCAATGTGCGCTTGAAAATTCCGGTTTCCATCAGTTACGACAATGATCCAGAGCAGGCGATGGCGCTGCTGATGGAGGCCTCCACGGCGAACAATCGGGTGCTGAGCGATCCGCCCGCGGCGGTGCGGCTGATGTCTTTTGGTGATAATGGAATTGAGCTGGAGTTGCGCGTGTGGATTCAAGACCCGGAGGCGGGATTGGCAAACGTGCAATCGGACATCAACATTGCCATCTGGCGTTTGTTTAAGGCGGCTGGCATTGTGATTCCTTATCCGCAGCGTGAACTGCATATCATCGCCGAGCAGCCGGAGCATGGCGTCGATGCGGTGAAAGCGTTTGAAAATCAAGGTGGCGTGCGATGAAATTATTGAACGTCCGGTTCATCTGGCTTGCGTTAAGTTTGGCTGCGATTTTTTTAGTGGCCGGCAGCCTCGTGCTGACTGCTTGGTTGAATCTGCATCCTTGTCATTTGTGCATTTTTCAACGGCTGTTGTTTATGCTGTTGGCTTTATTGGCTGGCTGGGCTTTTTTTGTTAATGGTTGGCTGCAGCGCAGCATAGGGTTGGTTATTGCGTTACTTTCGCTCATGGGTGTGGCGGTTGCGGCGTATCAAAGTTACTTGCAAGCCCAGCCGCCCGGCAGTATTTCTTGCATGGCCGGCGAGCCGAGTTTGATTGAGCGGATAGTGGAATGGCTGGGCCAGTTATCGCCGGAACTATTCTTGGCCACTGGCTTCTGTGAAAACGCCGAACTTAGTATTCTTGGGCTGTCCTTGGCGCATTGGTCGCTACTCAGTTTTTCCACTTTTCTTCTTGCCGCCGTTTGGGCTGTGTTCTCTCCTTTTTTCTCTCGATCATGACTTCGAATTTCTTAGACAAATCCTCACCTTCGCCTTCTTTTACACTTTCGCGCCGTCACTTCAATACGTTTTTGCTGGCCAGTTTAGCGGGGGCGGCACTGCCAGCTTCCGCGCTCGTTCTGGTGCCTGAACGGGATTACGCGCTGATTCAGCCACCGCAACCGGGGGTAGCGGCAGGAAAAATTGAAGTATTGGAGTTTTTCTCTTACGGCTGTTCGCATTGCAAGGAATTTCATCCGCTGGTCATGGCCTGGGCGGCAAAATTGCCAAAAGATGTCAGTTTCAAGCGTGTGCCAGTGACGTTTGGCCGCGCTGCTTGGGCTTCCATTGCGCGGCTGTATTACGCGTTGCAGGCTACCGGTGATCTAGCGCGGCTGGACGATGCGGTGTTTCATGCCATTCATGACGAACGGGTCAATCTTTACAGCGAGAAAAGCATGCTGGATTGGCTGCAAAGCAAAGGCGTCGATAGCAAACGTTTTAGCGCTGCGTTCAATTCTTTTGGCATCAACACGCAATTAGCGCGTGATGAACAATCGGTGAAAAACTACAAGGTTAGCGGGGTGCCGTTGCTGACGGTAGCGGGGCGTTACGCGGTGACTGGGCAGGCGGCGAAAAGCCTGGCCGATTTGCTGCCTATTGCCAGTGAGTTGGTGGCCATGGCACGCAAAGGCAAAAGAAGTTAAGTGAACGTTAATTTGAAAATTTGCCGCACTGACGCTTCAAATTTTTGACAGACACGGCGGTATAATCCGCCCGCGTCTGTTTTGTGCTCGTTTTGTTCCCGCTTTGTTTTCGTTTAGATTTTTCGTTTGGTTTTCGTTTAGTTTCTCCCCCCAATCCTTTTATATTTCTTCGCGGTTCATGCGTATTTTGCTCAGCAATGACGACGGTTATTTTGCCCCAGGCTTGGCCGTCCTTTCCGCGACTCTCAAAAATCAGGGACATGATGTCACCGTGGTTGCGCCGGAGCGCGACCGCAGCGGTGCCAGTAATTCTCTGACGCTGGATCGCCCCTTAATGGTTCGTAAAACCCCGAGTGGGTTTCATTATGTCAATGGCACGCCTACCGATTGTGTCCATCTGGCAGTGACCGGGTTGTTGCCCGAATTGCCGGACATCGTTATTTCCGGCATCAATCATGGTGCCAACATGGGCGATGACACCGTTTATTCCGGCACGGTTGCGGCCGCCACGGAAGGTTTTCTGCTTGGTATCCCGTCCATTGCGGTTTCACTGGCCAATATGCAGTCAGAAAACTTCCAGACCGCCGCTGATTTTGTCGCCGATTTGGCGCGGCGCTTTGCTGGGCCAATCTCCGGACAAATCTCTGGACCCCCCCCCGGACACGCTTTTCCCGAACCCATCTTGTTGAATGTGAATGTGCCCGACATTCCTGCCGAGGCGATCAAAGGCACGAAAGTGACGCGATTAGGACGTCGTCATAAAGCACAAGACACGGTGAAAACAGTTAATCCGCGCAATCAAACCATGTATTGGGTGGGGGCGGCAGGTGCCGCACAAGATGCGGGGCCCGGCACCGATTTTCATGCTATCGCGCAGGGGTATATTTCTGTGACGCCTTTGCAATTGGATTTAACCCGCTACGCACAAATGGCGCAGGTTGAAAGTTGGCTGGCTAAGGTTGTTTAAATGAGCGTAAACGGTATTGGCATGACTTCTCAGCGTGCGCGCGTGCGCATGTTGGACAGATTAAAAGAGCAGGGCATCAAGGACCCGGCCGTCCTTGCGGCCATGAACGCGATTCCGCGGCATCCATTTTTAGAAGAAAGTATCCAACAACGCGCTTACGACGATACGCCGTTGCCTATAGGCCAAGGCCAAACGATTTCCAGCCCATACACGGTAGCGCGCAGTTGTGAATTGGCCTTTCATGGCCAGACGTTTGAGCGCGTTCTGGAAATTGGCGGTGGCTGTGGTTATCAGGCGGCGGTGATGTCGAAGTTGGCCAAGCAAGTGGTAAGCCTGGAGCGTATCGCCAAATTAGTCGGCAAAGCCCGGCTTACCCTGCGGGAATTACGGATCAACAATGTGCTGATGAAGAATGTGGATGGCACTTGCGGCTATCCCTCCGCCGCGCCTTTCGATGCCATTATTGTGGCGGCGGTGATGCCGTTCATTCCCGCTGAATTGAAAAGTCAACTCAAACCGGGCGCGCGTTTGGTTGCGCCCGTCGGTGGCGGCGAGTCACAGCGCTTGATCATGGTGGAAGCCGATTTAGACGGCGGTTTCACAGAAAGAGAGTTGGAGGCCGTCAAGTTTGTGCCTTTGCTCTCCGGGGTCAGTTGAATCGTTTTTGGGTTTTATGGGCTTTGATGGCGTTGCTAGGGATTTCAGGCTGCGCCAGCACGCGCGACGCCGCGCCAGTGCGTGAAGCCAGTTTTTCCAGCCGAACTTATCCCCCCGCGCCAGTCGGCTATTACCGCATTCAGCGTGGCGATACCTTATACAAAATTGCCTTTGAAAATGGTCTGGATTACCGCGATTTAGCGGCGTGGAACAAGCTGCCCGATGCCGGCGTCATTCGCAGCGGTGAATTGTTGAGCTTGCTGCCGCCGAAAGCGGCGCTGGCCAGCAAACCGCCTGCCGCCGCCAAGCCGGCCACTTCCGTTCAACAAGCCCCTCCCAAGCGCGCTAATGTCGTTACCCCAGTCGTCACGCCAGCCGTCAAACCGGTTGAAACGCGTCCGCTGGCGGCCAGGCCGGTCATCGCCGCAGCGAAAGTGGTTAAAGCGCCGCTTGATCCGCTGCCGCCTGCTGAGGAAGATGCGGCGGCACCGGCTTTCTGGATTTGGCCCACGCAAGGCCAATTACTGACGCGCTATGGCGAAGGACTGAGCAAGGGCATTGATATTGCCGGCCAGCGCGGTCATCCGATCCAGGCGGCTGCACCAGGAAAAGTGGTCTATGCCGGTTCCGGCTTGCGGGGTTATGGAAAACTCATCATTATCCGGCACAGCATGACGTTACTTTCTGCTTATGCCCATGCTGAACGAATTCTGGTCACTGAAGGCCAGAATATTGCAAGTGGACAGCCCATCGCTGAAATGGGTGATACCGATACCGACAGGGTTAAATTGCATTTTGAGATACGCGAGTTCGGCAAGCCCGTTGATCCGCTCAATTACTTGCCGAAACAGAGTTGAGGACGACGATGCAAGAAGATAATTTTCAAGATCCAGCGAATTTGGATGTGGAGTTAGATCAAGGGCCGGCGATGCCGATAGAGCTGGCGATGGGGATGGAGATAAACGCCGTCGGCTTGGACACCATGGGCCTGGACGCTGTTCAGGATGTGCCGCGCGTCGAGCAGGAAGCGACTTTTGATGACACGCCGGATGTCACACAACTCTATTTAAATGAAATTGGTCGAGAAGGCTTGCTGACTAAAACAGAAGAAAGAGCCTTGGCCATGCGCGTGCGTGCCGGCGATTTTGCAGCACGCCAGAAAATGATTGAGCATAATTTACGCTTGGTGGTTAATATCGCCAAACATTACCTCAATCGCGGCTTGTCTTTACTCGATCTCATTGAAGAGGGCAATTTAGGCCTGATGCATGCGTTGGATAAATTTGAGCCTGAACGCGGCTTTCGTTTTTCCACCTATGCCACGTGGTGGATTCGGCAAAATATTGAACGGGCCATCATGAATCAGACGCGGACGATTCGTCTGCCGGTGCATGTCATTAAAGAGCTCAATATTTTCCTGCGCGCACAACGCCATCTGGAAACACATGGCGTGCCCGATGCCAGCCCGGAAGATATTGCGCATCTGGTCGGCAAGCCGGTGGAAGAGGTGCGCCGTTTGTTGTCATTCAATGATCGGGTGGCTTCACTTGATGCGCCGATGGATATTGATCCTTCTTTATCAATCGGCGAGGCGATTGCCGATGAAAACTCTGAGCGGCCGGAAGAACTGTTACAAGTGGCCGAACTTGAACGTCATGTGCAATCCTGGCTGGCGGAGTTGAGTGAGAAGCATCGCTGGGTGATTGAACGACGCTTCGGTTTTAATGATGAAGAGGTGGCAACATTGGAAGAGTTAGCCGTTCAGCTTGGCTTGACACGTGAGCGTGTTCGCCAGATTCAGTTGGAAGGTTTGCAAACATTGCGGCGTATTTTGCGCAGAACAGGCATGTCGAAAGAAGGTTTGATATGACCGCGTATAAGACTGAGTTATTGAATAAGACCGAGTTATTGAATTGGCATGAAATTGACACCGTTCTGCTTGATATGGACGGCACCTTGCTTGATTTACATTACGACAATCATTTTTGGCAAGTTTATGTGCCGGCAAAATTTGCCGAGCAGCATGGTTTGCCGCATGCCGAAGCGCACGCAGAATGCTTTCGCCGCTATGACGCTAAAGTCGGCACGTTAGATTGGTATTGCGTTGACTATTGGACGGAGCAATTGCAGCTCGACATTGTGCAGTTGAAGCGGGAATTGGCGCATTTGATTGCTGTGCATCCAGATGTGCCCGAGTTTTTGCAGGCCTTGCAAGCCGCCGGTAAACGCAGCGTGTTGGTGACCAACGCGCATCGCAAGAGTTTGGATATGAAGATGGATCGCACCGGATTGGCGATACATTTTGATGCCATGCACGTCTCGCATGAATACGGCATTGCCAAAGAAGATCCCGATTTTTGGGCCGCGCTGCAAGATAATGAGCCGTTTGAACGCAAGCGGACCTTGTTGGTGGATGATAGTTTGCCGGTTTTGCGTTCGGCGCGTGAATTCGGTATCGCCAATTTGTTGGCTATTTTGCAACCGGACACGCAACAACCGGATAAAGCCGTGGCCGATTTTGCTGCGATTCGTCGATTTGGCGAAATTATGCCGCCCCTCTATTTGAAATAACCTTGCATTTTTCTACCGTGAATACACCTCTGCAAAACACTGATTTACAAACATTGCGTCGCGTTTATCTGTTTTCCGGTCTGGAAGATGATGAATTCCTGGAGGCGATTCTGCATGCCAAAACAATCACGTTGAATCCGGGGCAGCATTTGTTCAGTCAAGGCGACGTAGCTGAAGCCTTTTATTGGGTCGCGGAGGGCGTGATTCGGTTGTTTCGGGCCTCGCCGCAAGGCGATGAAAAAGTGATTGACCTGATTGGCCCCAATCGATTTTTTGCCGAAGCGGTGTTGTTCATGGGCAGCCGTTATCCCATCAATGCCTCCGCGCAAAGCACGGCTAGACTGGTTGCGTTTGATGGGCGCAGTTTTCGTGAATGGCTGGCGCGCGATCCGGAGCGGTGTTTCCGCTTGCTGGCTGCCATGAGTGCGCGCATGCACAAATTGGTCAATGACATTGATCGGCTCACCTTGATGAAAGGGGCTGATCGTTTGTTGCAATATCTGCTGGATCATTCTGATCCGGATGAAACGGGCCGCCACAAAGTGGAATTGGAAGCGCCCAAGCAGGTGATCGCTTCGCGCATTGGCGTTAAGCCGGAAACTTTTTCACGTTTATTGCATAAGCTGACTGATCTCGGCTGCGTAGAAGTGGAAGGCAATATTTTGTATATCCGCGACCCGGAAGCCATGCGGCAAACGCGCGTTGAATAAGGCATTGAATAAGGTTTATTGATTCAGAATTAACGCCGCCGCTACCCGACGGCCTTCAGCGGCCAGAATATTGTAGGTGCGGCAAGCGGCGGGCGTGCTCATCACTTCAACACCAATACCGGCTTTGATCAGGCCGGCATAAAGCGCTGGCGCGGGAAAGCGCTGCTTGACGCCACTGCCCAGCAAAACGATTTCCGGTGCGCGCAAGGCGATGGCATCGAAATGTTCCGGCTTGAGTTGCGCAAAATCATCGGCCCAATCGGCTACCACTTCGTCAGGCAAAACAAGCAAACTCGCGCTGTGGCGAACGCCATTGATGAGGAAATGATCGACTCCGTAGCCAGAAACAAGAAAAGTATTCGCGCTGCGAGATAGGTGAAGTTTCATAGGTTTTGTTTTGTAGTGGCAGAGAAAAAACAAAGTTAAAACAATGTGATAGAAGAATTAACCAGAATTAGCGCTGATCTTTGCCGGCTTAGCAGGAATTTGCCGGTCGATTAGCCACTCGGGTAAGATTACACGCTTTTATAAAGCCCCGTCACCGATGGACGAGTTTCCTAGAATTTCAAGACTGCCGCCTTACGTTTTCAATATCACCGGCGACCTGAAAATGGCCGCCCGGCGCCGGGGTGAAGACATTATCGACTTTGGTATGGGCAACCCGGATCAGCCAACGCCACCCCATATCGTCGAAAAAATGATCGAAACCGCTCGCCGCGGCGATACGCATCGCTACTCGGTGTCGAAAGGGATTCCGCGTTTACGCAAGGCGATTTGCAATTGGTACAAAACCCGCTACGACGTTGATCTTGATCCGGAAAAAGAGGCGATAGCCACGATTGGATCGAAAGAAGGCATCGCGCATTTAGCCTTAGCGACGCTGGATCGTGGCGATATCGTGCTGGTGCCCAATCCCAGTTATCCGATTCATATTTACGGCCCGGTCATTGCCGGTGCCGATATTCGCCACATCCCGATGACGCCGGGAGTGAATTTCTTCGAGGAAATGGAAACGGCTATCCGCAACCATTGGCCGAAGCCGAAGATGCTTATTCTCAACTTCCCCAGTAACCCGACGACGCAATGCGTAGAACTCGAATTCTTCGAGAAAGTGGTGGCGATGGCGAAGGAATACGGCATTTTTGTGGTGCATGACATTGCTTATGCCGACATCGTCTTCGACGGGTATAAAGCGCCGTCAATCATGCAGGTGCCGGGTGCCAAAGACGTTGCGGTGGAGTTTTTTACCTTATCGAAAAGCTACAACATGCCCGGTTGGCGGGTGGGCTTTATGGTCGGCAACGCCAAACTTTGCGCGGCATTGGCACGCATCAAGAGCTATCACGATTACGGTACTTTTACGCCAATCCAGGTAGCGGCCATTACCGCGCTGGAAGGGCCGCAAGATTGTGTTGAAGACATTCGTTTGATGTATCAAAAGCGGCGCGATGCGTTGGTGAAAGGCTTGAACGAAGTCGGTTGGAAAGTGGAAGCGCCCAAGGCCACCATGTTCTTGTGGACGCCGATTCCCGAACCTTATGCGCACATGAAGTCGTTGGAATTCTCTAAAAAGCTGCTGGCTGAATCGAAGGTTGCCGTCAGCCCCGGAGTGGGATTTGGCGACTATGGCGATGATCATGTGCGATTTTCTTTGATCGAAAATGAAATGCGGACGCGTCAGGCCATTCGTGGGCTGCGCGATATGTTCAAGAAAGATGGGATGTTGAAATGAAACCAATTAATGTAGGTCTGTTGGGCATCGGTACGGTTGGCGGCGGCACCTGGACGGTGTTGAAGCGTAATGAAGAAGAAATTACCCGTCGCGCGGGGCGGCCGATTCGCATCGTCGCGGTGGCGGATCGTAATCTTGAGCAGGCGCGCGCCATTACCGGCGAGGGCGTTAGGTTGACTGATGATGCGTTTAGCCTGGTGCGTGATCCGGAGATTGATATCGTTGTCGAATTGATCGGCGGTTACACCGTAGCGCGTGAATTAGTGCTGGAAGCCATTGAAAACGGCAAGCATGTGGTCACCGCGAATAAGGCGCTGCTGGCGGTACATGGCAATGAAATTTTCGCCGCCGCGCAGAAAAAAGGCGTCATGGTGGCTTTTGAAGCGGCGGTAGCGGGCGGCATTCCGATTATTAAGGCGTTGCGCGAAGGTTTATCCGCCAATCGTATTCAATGGATTGCCGGCATTATTAACGGTACGACCAATTTCATTCTGACCGAAATGCGCGATAAAGGGCATTCGTTCGATGCGGTGTTGCATCAGGCGCAAAAGCTCGGTTACGCCGAAGCCGACCCCACTTTCGATATCGAAGGCATTGATGCCGCCCATAAGGCCACCTTAATGGCGTCAATTGCTTTTGGTATTCCGGTGCAATTCGATAAGGCTTATGTCGAGGGGATTACCAAGCTGCAGGGCAAAGATATTCGTTACGCCGAACAACTCGGTTATCGCATCAAATTGCTCGGCATTGCCAAGCGCAAAGAAAACGGCGTTGAACTACGCGTGCATCCGACGTTAATTCCGTCCAAGCGTTTAATCGCCAACGTGGAAGGCGCGATGAATGCCGTGTTGGTGCAAGGCGATGCGGTGGGCGCAACCTTGTATTACGGCAAAGGCGCTGGCGCAGAGCCCACCGCGTCTTCCGTGATTGCTGATCTGGTCGATGTGACACGTTTGCACACCGCCGATAAGCATCATCGCGTGCCGCATTTGGCCTTCCAGCCGGATCAACTGACCGATTTCCCCATTTTGCCGATCGACGAAGTTGAAACCGCCTATTACCTGCGTATGCGCGCCGCTGATAAACCTGGTGTGCTTGCTGACATCACGCGCATTTTGGCTGATCTCGATATTTCGATTGATGCCATGCTGCAGAAAGAGCCGGATGAAGGTGAGGATCAAACCGATATCGTTTTGCTGACGCATGTCGCGGTGGAAAAATCGGTGAACGCTGCTATGGCGAAAATCGAAGCGCTGCACACCATTGCCGGCAAAGTTACCCGCATTCGGCTTGAGCAATTGAATGGGT
>CAYWXO010000011.1:12466-31254 GCA_964462255.1 uncultured Thiobacillus sp.
ACTTTAACGAGATTCTCCATGAACTATCTATCGACGCGCGGCAACGCGCCAGCGCTGACTTTTACGCAAATTTTGCTTGGCGGTTTAGCGCCGGATGGCGGCTTGTATTTACCGGAAACCTATCCGCAATTCAGCGCCGCTGATTTGGCCGCCATGCGAACGATGGATTATCGGCAATTGGCCTACGCCGTGCTGTCACGTTTGGTTGATGATATCCCACCGGCCGATCTGCAACAGTTGATCGATAAAACCTACACCACGGCAGCCTATAGCCATGGTCGTAAAGATTCCGATTTCAGTCAGATTGCGCCGGTGCGGGCGTTGGAAGCGGGCGTTTATCTGCTCGAATTGTCGAATGGGCCGACGTTGGCGTTCAAAGATATGGCCATGCAGTTGCTGGGCAACTTGTTCGAGTACGCGCTGGATCAGGCGGGGCAAGACATCAATATTCTCGGTGCCACCTCTGGCGATACCGGCTCTGCGGCGGAGTACGCCATGCGTGGTAAGCATAATGTGCGGGTATTCATGCTTTCACCGGTCGCCGGCATGACGCGTTTTCAGCAGGCGCAGATGTACAGTTTACAAGACGCTAATATTTTCAATATCGCGGTGCGCGGTGTGTTCGACGATTGCCAGGATATGGTGAAAAGCGTGTCGAACGATGCGGCGTTCAAAGCGAAGTATCGGATTGGTGCGGTGAATTCGATCAACTGGGCACGCGTTGCCGCCCAGGTGATTTATTACTTCAAAGCCTATTTTGCCGTTACCGAAGACAACACACAAAAAGTGAGTTTTGCGGTGCCATCCGGCAATTTTGGTAATGTTTGTGCTGGTCATATTGCACGCATGATGGGTTTGCCGGTGCATAAATTGATCGTTGCGACTAACGAGAATGATGTACTCGATGAGTTCTTCCGCACCGGCGTTTATCGTCCGCGAACGGCTGCGCAGACCTTGCATACTTCCAGCCCGTCGATGGATATTTCCAAAGCGTCTAATTTTGAACGCTTCATCGCCGATTTAACCGGCCGTGATGCCGCGCAAGTGGTTGAACTCTGGCGTTCGGTGGAGGCCGGTGGCAGCTTTGATTTGAAGCCGAGCGGTTTATTTGCGCAAATCAAGCGCTATGCCTTCGAATCCGGTTCCAGCAGTCATGCTGATCGCATACGCACCATGCGCATGGCGTGGGAAAAGTACGGCACCATGATCGACACGCATACCGCCGATGGTTTGAAGGTGGGGCTGGAGCATCGCGAAGCCGGCATTCCTCTGGTCTGTTTGGAAACGGCGTTGCCCGCCAAGTTTGAAGACAGCATTCTGGAGGCGCTCGGCGTGCAGCCGGAACGGCCGGCGGGGTTGGAAAATATCGAAGCCTTGCCGCAGCGGGTAGTAACGATGAACGCTGAAGTAGCGGCGATTCAGGCCTATATCGTTCAGGCCTATATCGCACAGCACGCCAACGCATAAAACCAGCCTCTCGTCATGCTAAAATTTTTACGCCTTAGTCTATTTTTATTGCTGTGCGGGCTGTTGCCGGGCTTAGCGCACGCCTTTTTCTGGGGCGATTCGGCGACCGCCAGCGCAGAAATTCAAGTTGAAAAACTACCGCCGGAAGCGCGTCAAACGCTACTGCTGATTAAGCAGGGCGGGCCGTTTCCCTATTCGAAAGATGGCACCCGCTTTGGTAATCGCGAGGGCTTGTTGCCGCAACAGGCGCGCAATTATTACCGCGAATATACCGTGTCGACGCCCGGCTTGAGCCATCGCGGTGCGCGCCGCATCGTCACCGGTAGTGGTGGCGAATATTGGTACACCGCCGATCACTACCGCTCGTTCAAACGCATTCGGGAGAACGCTAGCGGGAGCACGTGGGAGAAAAAATCGGGTGAGCAACGATGATGAACAATGACCGTGCGCATGCTGAGGTGGCAACAGTGTTGGCGCAAGCGCAGCGCAATGGCGTTTATCGTCTTGCTGCTGCTGAGCGATTAGCGCCCGCTTTTCCGGTTCTGGCGGGCGATAGACTGCTCAATAAAGCGGCATTGTTGCAGGCGGTCGCGCAAGCCTTCGATTTTCCTGCTGATTACGGTGAAAACTGGGATGCGCTGGAAGAGTGCTTAGGCGATATGAGCTGGTGGCAAGGTCCGATTGCACTGCTGATTCAGCAAGCGGATGCGATTCCGCTGGAGACGTTGAATATGTTTTTGGCTATTTTTAGCGATGTCGCCGCGCAATGGGCGGAGGAAGATCGTCCGTGCAGCTTATTTTTATCCGGGCTGCAGCAAGCGGATATTCCGCTGCTGGGCTAAGCGCTTACGCGTTTACTGGTTTACCTAACCTCGTCGTTGTGATGTCGCCGCCAGATTGCCGTCATCATCAGGCTGATGAACAGGCCGAATAAAGCCACAATCCAGTGAATGTGGACTCCTTCACTGACCATGGCGGCGTAAATACCCAACAAGAGCAAGATGCCAAGATTTTCATTGAAATTTTGAATCGCGATGGAGTGGCCGGCTCCCATCAACAAATGGCCGCGATGTTGCAGTAAGGCGTTCAACGGCACGACAAAGAAACCTGATAAGACGCCAATAAAGAACAGCAAGAAGGCGGCAATATGCCACTCGGTTACAAAAATCAGGGCAATGACGGCAAAGCCAAGCACAATGCCGGCGGGAAGCACTTTCACCGAATTTTCCAGTTGGATCCATTTCCCTGCCATGGCCGCACCGACGGCAATGCCAACGGCTGAAACTGCGGTAAGTTGCGTCGCTTCTGTTAAATCGAAGTTCAAATTGAATGCTGCCCAAGCCAGGACGACGAGACGCAATGTAGCGCCAACCCCCCAAAACAAAGTGGTCACCGCCAGCGAGACTTGGCCAAGTGGATCTTTCCAGAGCAGCTTGAAAGAGTGCCAGAAATCACGCAATAAGAACCAAGGATTGCGCTTGGCGATACGATGATCGGGTGGCAGGCGTGGAATGTATAAATTGAACCAGGCCGCGATCGCATAGAGAAACAGAATCAGCACGATGGCAAATTTGGGCGTCGAAATCCATTCCGCCCAACCCCAATCGATTAAAGCCGCACCCACGAATTCCGGGCTGATCATGAGTCCGCCAATAATCGCACCGAGAATGATGGCGGCCACGGTTGCGCCTTCCATCCAGCTATTGGCTTTGACCAGCAGGCTGGGCGGTAGGTATTCAGTCAAAATGCCGTATTTAGCCGGTGAATAAGCGGCGGCTCCGAGCCCGACAATGGCATAGGCATAGAGCGGCTGCATGCCTGCCAGCATGGCGGTGCAGCCCATTATTTTGATGGTATTGCTGATAAACATGACGCTGCCTTTGGGGTAAGAATCCGCAAAAGCACCGACAAATGGGGCCAACAAAATATAAGAAATAATGAAGAATTGTTGTAGCAGCGGTACATGCCAGTCGGGCGCAGAAAGCGACATCAGCAAGGCTATAGCCGCAAACAGCAGCGCGTTGTCTGCCAGCGCGGAAAAAAACTGTGCTGTGAGGATGGTATAAAAACCGCGATTCATCTGGCTGGAGGTTGACGCTTGAGTAAGATTGTCAAGGGTAAGTGCGGGCAGGGGTGGCAGACATAACGAGCGGCGGCTTTATAACACAACACGCGGTCATTTCAACCAAAAGATGTTTATGCATGAAAAGGCCACTTAACGCGCTCGCTGTCTCTGACAGACCCTGTCACAAACTGGCAAATTATGATTGAATTCGATAATCAAAATTTATCAAGACATAAGCAAATGGCTGATAGACGACTGCAAGTTTTTCACACTGTCGCAAAGCAACTGTCCTTCACCAAGGCGGCTGAATTGTTGTTTATGACGCAGCCGGCGGTGACTTTTCAGGTTAAACAATTAGAAGAACACTTGAATACGCGGCTGTTTGAACGCTCGCATGGCCGAATTTCATTGACGCCAGCCGGGTTGGTGGCTTTGGAGCACGCCGAGCGCATTCTGGATATGACCGCAGAAATGGAGTCACGCATTTCTGAGTTGACCGGCCAGATTAGCGGGCCGTTATTGATCGGTGCTTCCACCACAATCGCTGAATATATGTTGCCGCGCTTGCTGGGCGAATACAAACAAATGTACCCGGACACTCAGGCCAGACTGACGGTTGCCAATTCTGAAACCATCGAAAATAGAGTGGTAGACCACACTTTGGATATCGGTTTGATTGAATCGGCTTCGCATCATCCTAACCTGGTAACGCGCGTGTGCTGTGAAGATGAGCTGGTTATGATTTGTGCGCCTTTTTCCGAGTTGGCCCGTCTTTCCATCGTCACCCCGAAGCAGGTCGCCATGCACCCTTACATCAGCCGGGAATCCGGATCGGGCACGCGCGAATGCATCGATGATTTCTTCCGCAACAATGGCGTTTCGTTGGATGAAGTTAATTTGGTGATGGAATTGGGCAGCCGCGAAGCGATTAAAGGCGCGGTGTCGGCGGGCTTGGGGGTCGCGGTGCTATCGAGCACAACGGTGTTGAAAGAGCTCAAACTGGAGGAGCTGGTGTCGATTCCACTTGATCCACCTTTGCGTCGTCAGTTATCGGTGGTTTATCCACAAGAAAAATTTCGCAGCAAACTTTTGCAGTCATTCCTCGATTTTCTGGAGCAAAGTCCGCTTAATTCAACCATCTCGGTATTACCAAACTCGGGGTTGCCAAACTCGGGCTTGCCAAACTTTCCAATCGACAAGGACAACGCATGACGGCAGACGAACGCCGCTTGTTGGGTTTGTTTCGCGCATTGAATGCACAGCGACAGGCGGGTCTGTTGGATTATGCTGACTACCTGTCGCTACGCGCCGCGCCGGAAGCTGAGCCAATTCCGCAAGTACCGCAGGCGATTGAGCGTCCTGCGCAAGAAAGTGTCGTCAAAGCCATCAAACGATTGCGCGAAACTTATCCCATGCTGGATCGCGCTAAATTGATCAACGAAACCTCGGCTTTGATGAGCCAGCATTTGTTGCAAGGGCGCGCGGCAGTTGAGGTGATCAATGATTTAGAAGCGCTTTTTTTGCGTCATTACCAGGTGATGCAAACACAAACCAAGGAATCAAAATGAGTAATGCAGATCAAGCCGAATTGGATAAATTCAGTCAACTCGCCCATCGCTGGTGGGATGTCAATTCTGAATTCAAGCCGCTACACGAAATCAATCCGTTACGTTTGCAATGGATTTCTGACCTGGCCGGCGGGCTGCAAGGTAAACGGGTCGTTGATGTTGGTTGTGGTGGCGGCATTTTGTCGGAAAGTATGGCGTTGCAAGGTGCGCAGGTAACAGGCATTGATTTGGCGGAAAAACCGCTTAAGGTGGCCAAGCTGCATCAGCTTGAATCGGGCGTGCAAGTCGATTACCGCCTCATTGCCGCGGAAGATCTAGCCGCCGCTGAACCGCACAGTTTCGATGTCGTGACCTGCATGGAAATGTTGGAACATGTGCCTGACCCGGTTTCTGTGATGACCGCCTGCGCGCAGATGGTCAAGCCGGAAGGCTGGGTGTTTTTTTCCACGCTCAATCGCAACCCGAAAAGTTATCTTTTTGCCATTGTCGGCGCGGAATATATTTTGAATATGTTGCCGAAGGGGACGCACGATTGGTCCAAATTCATCAAGCCGCATGAATTGGCTTCCTATGCGCGTCAGGCCGGGCTCGAAGCGGTTGAGTTGATGGGGATGACCTACAACCCATTTACCAAGAGCTATCGGTTGCAGCGCGACACTGACGTTAACTATCTGCTGGCCTGTCGCCGCGCTTGATCAAATCCAACTCAAGCCCACCTCAAGCCCAGTATTTGGCTTTGTCCGGTAAAACCCAGCGCACACCGCCTTTCGGATCCGCTTTATCGCCCAGATAGCGCGGAATCACATGAATATGCAGATGCGGCACGCTCTGGCCACCGGCCAAACCTTGATTAATGCCAATGTTGTATCCATCCGGTTGGTGCTGCGCATCCAGAATATTTTTAGCCGTAGTCAAGGCGCGTAACAGCGCAATTTGTTCTGCTTCCGTCGCTTCGAACAGGGTGGGGAAGTGTCGTTTGGGAATGACCACGCTATGGCCCGGTGAAACGGGGAAGCCATCTTTATAAACAACGGTCAGCGCGTCTTCGGCCAAAATGCGGGCCGGGTCAAGAATGCAAAATGGACAAGGTTTTGTCGCAGCGGTTGAGCTGTCAGTTACGGTGTCAGTCATGGTGTCAGGATGCGTCAAATGAAGGAAAGTTGGCTATTATCGCGATGCTGACGCAAAAGAAAAAATACATAATATTTTCTAGCCGTGCTGACTTTAAGGGGGAAGGGCATTCCGGTATCATTCCGCGTCCTTGTATTAGCTAATTTTATGATCCGTTACGTCTTTGTTACTGGTGGTGTGGTTTCTTCTCTCGGCAAGGGCATTGCCGCCGCTTCTTTGGGCGCAATTCTTGAATCCCGTGGCCTCACTGTCACTCATCTCAAGCTCGATCCTTACATCAACGTTGATCCGGGCACCATGAGCCCTTTTCAGCATGGCGAAGTTTTCGTTACCGAAGACGGTGCCGAAACCGATCTGGATCTCGGTCATTACGAACGCTTCACGCGGGCCAAAATGAGCCGCCGCAATAATTTCACCACCGGCCAGATTTATGAATCGGTGATCAAGAAAGAGCGGCGCGGCGAATATTTGGGTAAGACCGTGCAAGTGATTCCCCATATCACCGATGAAATCAAAGCCTATATCAAGCGCGGTGCCGAAGGGGCAGAAATTGCCATTATTGAAGTGGGCGGCACGGTCGGCGATATTGAATCTTTGCCGTTTCTTGAAGCCATTCGTCAGATGGGCATTGAAGAAGGGCGGCAAGCAACCTGTTTCATTCATTTAACTTTGCTGCCCTATATTCCCACTGCCGGCGAATTGAAAACCAAGCCCACTCAGCATTCCGTCAAGGAATTGCGTGAGATTGGTATTCAACCAGATGTGTTGCTGTGTCGCGCCGATCGTCACATTCCTGCTGAGGAGCGTCGCAAGATCGCCTTGTTCTGCAATGTGATGCCGGAAGCGGTCATTGAAGCGCTGGATGCCAGTTCTATCTACAAAATTCCAGCCATGTTGCATGACCAAATGCTGGACGAAATTGTTTGTCACAAGTTGGGTGTGTTGGCGAAAGCCGCCGATTTAACGGTCTGGAAGCAACTTATCCACGCTTTGGAGCACCCGCTGCATCAAGTGAATATTGCCTTTGTCGGCAAATATGTTGATCTGACCGAATCGTACAAATCGCTGTCCGAATCCCTCATTCACGCCGGTATTCACACGCAAAGCAAGGTCAATATTCATTATATTGACTCTGAAATGATTGAAAATGACGGCTGTGATGCGCTGACCAGTATGGATGCCATTCTGGTGCCAGGTGGATTTGGCAAGCGTGGCACCGAAGGCAAAATCAGTGCGATTCGTTATGCCCGCGAGAATCGCATTCCTTATTTGGGTATTTGTCTGGGTATGCAATTGGCGGTGGTGGAATATGCGCGCCACGTGGCAGGCATGGCTGCTGCCCATTCAACCGAGTTTGAGCCGACAACGCCTTATCCGGTGATTGGTTTAATCATTGAATGGCAAACGGCGGATGGTCGCTTTGAGCAACGCGATGAAAATTCTGATTTGGGTGGCTCAATGCGCTTGGGCGGGCAAGAATGTTTGTTGCAAGACGGCTCGTTAGCCCGTTCAATTTATGGCAAACCTTCTATTGTTGAGCGGCATCGACATCGTTACGAAGTCAATAATGCCTTGCGCGCAGAACTGGAAGCACACGGTTTACGCATTGCTGGCCGCGCGCCCGGGACGGATTTGTGTGAAATGATTGAATTGCCGCAGGACGTGCATCCCTGGTTTGTTGCCTGCCAATTTCATCCGGAATTCACCTCTAATCCGCGTGATAGTCATCCCTTGTTTAAGGCTTTTGTTGCCGCGGCCTTGGTTAATCATGATCGGAGCAAAGCATGAAGTTGTGTGGATTTGAAGTCGGGCTGGACCAGCCTTTGTTTCTGATTGCCGGGCCGTGTGTGATTGAATCTGAGCAAATGGCGATGGATACCGCGGGTCAATTAAAGGAAATTTGCGCCGAATTGGGGGTTAATTTCATTTACAAATCGTCTTACGACAAGGCGAATCGATCATCCGGTACTTCATTTCGTGGGCTGGGTAGGGATGAAGGGCTGCGTATTCTGGCTGAAGTCAAGCAGAAGATTGGCGTGCCGGTGCTGACGGATATTCACAGTATTGATGAAATTGCGCAGGTCAGCGCGGTGGCGGATGTGTTGCAAACGCCGGCTTTTCTGTGCCGTCAAACCGATTTCATCCAAGCCGTTGCCGCCTCGGGGCGGCCGGTCAATATCAAAAAGGGGCAGTTTCTTGCCCCCGGCGATATGAAAAATGTGGTGGATAAAGCGAAGGCCGCAAATGGCGGTGCCGATAGCATCATGGTGTGCGAACGCGGCGTTTCGTTTGGTTACAACACGCTTATTTCTGATATGCGCGGCTTGGCGACGATGCGCGAAACGGGCTGCCCGGTGGTGTTTGATGCGACACATTCCGTGCAACAACCCGGCGGGCAGGGCGATCGTTCCGGTGGGCAACGTGAATTTGTGCCGGTTTTAGCGCGTGCGGCCGTCGCGGTTGGCGTTGCCGGCTTGTTTGCGGAAACGCATCCTGATCCGGCGAAAGCGTTATCGGATGGCCCGAATGCGTGGCCTTTACATTTAATGAAAGAATTGTTGGAAACCCTCAGGGATATCGACACCCTGGTGAAGCAAAAGGGCTTTATCGAAGCTCGTGTGATGTAATCAATGTGTCCGTACTTACCCGGTAACGGACTTTTACGTGCAGACCAAAAAGGAATGAAATGAGTGCGATTGTTGATGTAATAGCCCGTGAAATATTAGATTCACGCGGAAACCCCACGATTGAAGCCGATGTGTTGTTGGAATCTGGTGTGATGGGCCGCGCTGCGGTGCCTTCCGGTGCCTCAACCGGTAGCCGTGAAGCCATTGAATTACGTGATGGCGATAAATCACGCTATTTAGGTAAAGGTGTGCTGCAAGCAGTGGAAAACGTGAATACTGAAATTGCCGAGGCGATTTTGGGTCTTGACGTTGAAGAACAGCATTTGATTGATCAAATTTTGATTGACCTGGACGGCACGGACAATAAAGCCCGTTTGGGGGCCAATGCCTTGTTGGCTGTTTCGCTGGCCTGCGCGCGCGCTGCGGCCGAAGAAGCTGGCTTGCCGTTGTATCGTTATTTGGGCGGTGCCGGCCCGATGCAATTGCCAGTGCCGATGATGAATATCGTCAACGGCGGTGCTCATGCGAATAACAGCGTCGATATTCAGGAATTCATGGTGATTCCGGTTGGCATGAAAACATTCCGTGAGGCGTTGCGCTGCGGTGCCGAAATCTTCCACACCCTGAAGAAATTGCTCGATAAGGCCGGTCATCCGACCACCGTCGGTGATGAAGGCGGCTTTGCTCCGAACTTCAAATCTAACGAAGAGGCATTGCAAGTTATAGTTGAGGCAATCAGTGCGGCCGGCTACACACCCGGAAAAGATGTGGTGATTGGTCTCGACTGCGCGGCGTCCGAGTTTTATGAAGACGGTCATTATGTGCTGGCGTCTGAAGGTCTCAAGCTGACCTCTGCCGAGTTTGTCGATTATTTGGCGGCGTGGGTAGATAAATATCCGATCATCAGCATTGAAGACGGCATGGCTGAGGGCGATTGGGACGGTTGGGCTTTGTTGACGCAGCGTCTGGGCAAATCGATTCAAATTGTCGGCGACGATTTGTTTGTCACCAACGCCAAGATTCTGCGTGAAGGCATCCAGAAAAACATTGCCAACTCGATTCTGATCAAAGTGAATCAAATTGGTACGTTGTCGGAAACTTTTGAGGCGATCGAAACCGCCAAGCGTGCTGGTTACACCTCGGTCATTTCGCATCGTTCCGGCGAAACGGAAGATTCTTTCATTGCTGATCTGGCGGTGGCGTGTAATGCACTGCAAATCAAGACTGGTTCATTGTCGCGTTCAGATCGTATTGCCAAGTACAACCAGCTTCTGCGTATCGAGGAAGAGCTTGCCGAACAGGCGCGTTACCCCGGTCTTGAAGCGTTTTATCAACTGAGATGAAATGCGTGCCCTTGCCTGGACGTTGGTGGTGCTGATCGTGCTACTGCAATATTCGCTCTGGTTAGGCAAGGGCAGTTGGTTGCGTGTGTATGAATTGGACCGTGAAATTGCCGCCCAGCGCACGGCCAATAAGGCATTGGAAACGCGCAACGTTCAACTGGAAGCTGAAGCCCAGGATTTACATTCGGGCTATGATGCGCTGGAAGAACGTGCGCGCTTCGAATTAGGTATGGTGCGTAATAATGAAGTTTTTTTCCACGTCATGGAGCCGGTAGCGAGTAAAACGCCGCCGACGCCGCAACAAAGGTAATTCGGCCATGATGACTCCTCTCCAGATTGTTTTGGCCATCGTCGGCGTCTCGTTGATCGCCGCCATCGTCATTTATAACTTGTTACAAGAACGCCGCTTTCGTAAAGAGGCCGAGAAAATGTTCTCGCATCAGCGCGAGAATGTGGTGCTGGGTGACTCAATTATTATTGACCCCACGCCTGTTCATACTGATAAACAAATTCCGTTAAGCGACGATAAAACTTTAGATGAAAATGCTGGGAAAACTGCAGACGATGCGTCGATTGCTCCGGCAGCAGAAATAACATTACCGTCGATGGAGCCGAAACCCTCGATTAAATCGACTTCTATTTTGAGCTCGCTGGAACCGATAGAACCCGGTGAAAAAAAGCGAAATACTGCGGCGGCTTCTTTGTCCAACCCGGCAGCCACGCTCTCGCCGGGGAAAACAGCGGTCACTAAAGCTAAACCAAACACAACGCAGAGTGCTTCAGCTGGTTTTCCTGCTGCCAAAACGCAAATTTCTTCTAATAGCGGCTTGGATGTGGCAACAGAATATATTGCCAGAATTAAATTTGTCACACCGACCAGCACAAATCTGGGTACGTTATTGACGACATTACGGCGTATCGGCAAGCCGTTACGCGCTTTAGGGCGGCGCGCTGATGGCGTTTGGGAAACATTAACTACGCAAACCGGTACCGCTTTTGAGCAAGTTGAGTTCGGCTTGCAACTGGCTGACCGCAGTGGCGCGTTATCGCCCGATCAACTGGATGAATTTACGCGTGCGCTTTACGATTTTGCCGCGGAAGAGGGCGGTGCGGTAACTTGTTCGGATAAGGCCGCAGCGTTGGATCTGGCGCGCGATTTGGATTTGTTCTGCATGGATGTCGATGTGTTGATTGGTTTGAATGTGGTCTCGGCGGATAGCCGCCCCTTCACCAGTGAAGCTATGCATAAACTCGCACTAGACGCTAATTTAAGCCTTGAACCAACTGGTTTGTTTCATGCGCTGGATGATTCCGGCCATACCTTGTTTACCCTGTCCAATCAAGGTGAAGCGTCGTTCCCACCCGATGGGCGCGGCTTGACGACCCGAGGCGTCACGTTATTGTTTGATGTGCCGCGCGTCGCCGATGGCTTGGCGGTGTTTGATCGTATGACACAACTTGGGTTTGATTTGGCCGCCCGTTTGGAAGGGCGGCTGGTGGATGACAATGGCCGCATTGTCAGTGAAGAGAGTTTGAATCGCGATCGCCAACGTTTGATTGATTACTACCGTCGTATGGAAATGCGCGGGATTCCGCCGGGTGGTGAACGTTCGCTGCGTTTATTTGTTTGATTCGAAGGTAAATACAGGGTGAGTGCAAGGTGACGGAAGCCGCGCAGCGTATTGAGCAATTGCGGGCAGAGATAGACGAGGCGAATTACCGCTACTTCGTTTTGGATGCGCCGACGATTTCGGATGCCACCTACGATCGTTTGCTGCAAGAATTAATCGCGCTGGAAACCACTTATCCTGAACTGCGCACGGTGGATTCACCCAGTCAACGGGTCGGCGCGGAACCGCTCAAAGGTTTTACTGAAGTAGCGCATGTCATTCCCATGTTGTCGCTGAATAATGCTTTTTCTGAAGCAGATGTGGTGGCATTTGATCGGCGGGTTCGTGAGGGATTGGAAACGGATGTTGCGCACATTGCTTATGCTGTCGAACCCAAATTTGATGGCTTGGCGGTGTCATTACATTATCGGCAAGGTGTTTTTGTTCAAGGCGCTACACGGGGAGATGGTTTCAGCGGTGAAGATGTCAGTGCCAATTTGCGCACGATTCGCGCCATTCCCATGCGCTTGGCGACGCCGAATCCGCCTGAGTTCCTGGAAGTGCGCGGTGAAGTACTCATGTTGCGGCGCGATTTTGAACATTTAAACAACGTTGCGCGGGAAAAAGGCGAAAAACCCTTCGTTAATCCGCGCAATGCGGCAGCGGGCAGTTTGCGCCAATTGGATCCGCGTGCGACTGCGCAGCGGCGTTTGTCTTTTTTTGCTTACGGCGTCGGTCGAATTGAAGGCGCGCCGTTGCCGGAAACGCATGCCGCCATGATGGATTGGTTGGCTGAAATGCGTTTACCCGTCTCAAATGAGCGGGCTTTGGTGCAGGGTGTTGAAGGGTTGATGCACTATTTTTCTGCGCTAGGCGCGCGGCGGCAAGTTTTGCCGTTTGATATTGATGGCGCGGTTTATAAAGTGAATCGTCTGGCGGATCAGGCGATGTTGGGCTTTGTTGCGCGTGCGCCGCGTTTTGCCATTGCCCACAAATATCCAGCACAAGAAGAAATTACCCAGGTTGAAAGCATTGATGTGCAAGTGGGCCGCACCGGGGCATTGACGCCCGTTGCACGCTTGAAACCGGTATTTGTCGGCGGGGTAACGGTAACCAATGCCACCTTGCATAATGAAGATGAGGTATTGCGCAAGGATGTGCGCGTGGGCGATAGCGTGATCGTCCGACGGGCCGGCGATGTCATTCCCGAGGTGGTGGGCGTAATTTTAGAGCGGCGGCCGATGCGTGATCTGGCTGCGTCATTTCTTTATCCACCCTTTACCATGCCGCAGGTTTGCCCGGAATGTAATGCGCCTGTGATTCGCCTTGAAGGCGAGGCGGCGGCACGTTGTAGCAACGGTTTGAGCTGTCCGGCGCAACGTAAACAAGCCTTGATTCATTTTGTGTCGCGTCGAGCGATGGATATTGAAGGGCTGGGTGAAAAACTGGTTGAGCAGTTGTTGGAGCGCAAGTTAGTGCAAACGCCGGCTGATTTATATACGTTGCAGCGAAATCAATTGCTGGAATTGGAGCGTATGGCGGAAAAGTCGGCAGATAATCTGCTGCAGGCCATTGAAGTTAGCCGAGGTAGAGACTTGGCGCGCTTTATTTTTGCCTTGGGAATACGCCATGTTGGCGAGCAAACAGCGAAAGATCTTGCGCGTCATTTTGGCAGTTTGGCGGCATTGATGGCAGCGGATGAAGCATCATTGCAGCAAGTGCATGATGTTGGGCCGGTGGTGGCAAAATCGATGTGTGCCTTTTTTGCTGAAACACATAATCAGGATGTGATAGCGCATTTGCGGCAGGCGCAGGCTTGGCAAGATGGCGAAGCGCGGACTGAATCTGCCGGTAAATTGAAGGGTAAAACTTTTGTATTAACCGGTACTTTGCCGACATTGTCGCGCGATCAGGCAAAAGCCTTGATTGAAGCGGAAGGCGGTAAGGTGTCCGGCAGCGTGTCGAAGAAGACGGATTATGTGGTGGCGGGCGCTGAGCCTGGCACCAAGTTCATCAAGGCACAGGAATTGGGTATTGATATTCTTGACGAAACAACCTTTCTGGCCTGTTTTAATCGCCAGAATGAAGGAGACTCCATTAAATGAAACGCGTCACTAAAGCGATTTTTCCTGCCGCGGGTTTGGGCACCCGCTTCTTGCCAGCAACCAAGGCCAATCCGAAAGAAATGCTGCCGATAGTCGATAAGCCCTTGATTCAGTACGCGGCGGAAGAAGCCGCCGCGGCAGGCATTACCGACTTGATCTTTATTATTGGTCGCAGCAAACGTTCTATCGCCGATCATTTTGATAAAGCGTATGAGCTGGAAGTGGAGCTGGAATCGAAAGGTAAATTGCGCGTGCTGAAAGAGTTGCGGGGCATGTTGCCGGTCAATATCAACTGCATTTATATTCGGCAGGCGGAAGCCCTAGGGTTGGGCCATGCTGTTTTGTGTGCGCAGCCCGCCGTCAATGATGAACCTTTCGCCGTGTTACTGGCTGATGATTTGATTGATGGCAAGCCGGGTGTCACTAAACAAATGTGTGATTTGTATAGTTATTATCAGTGTTCGCTGGTGGGAGTGCAGAATGTGGATCCCAGTGAAACGGGGTCTTACGGTATTGTTGCTGCGCAACGCATGGCCGATCGGCTTTCGCGCGTGACCCAAATCGTGGAAAAACCGCAACCGGCGGAAGCGCCTTCCAATCTGGCTGTCGTTGGACGTTATGTGTTGACGCCGCGTATTTTCCATCATCTGCGTCAGATCGAACGAGGTGCCGGCGGAGAATTGCAACTCACCGACGGCATCGCTGCATTATTGAAAGAGCAACAGGTGTTGGCTTATGAGTTTGAAGGTAAGCGCTATGATTGCGGCAGCAAGCTGGGCTATTTAGAGGCGACGGTTGAATTCGCGCTGACGCACAGTGAAGTCGGCGAAGAATTCAAAGCGTATTTACAGAACAAATTCAGTATGAATTCAACTAATCACAACCCGTAAAAATTTGGCCGCGCACCTCGGCGCTATCGGGCCCCATGAGATAGAGCAAGCGCGGAATCAGCGCCTCCGGCTGTAATAAGTCGTGCTTTGTCTCACCGGGGTGCGTTTTAGCGCGTTGCGGTGAATTCATTGGGCCAGGAATAATCATGTTGATACGAATGGGGCTATTGCTCCATTCATCCGCCTGTATTTTGAAATAGGCTTCCAGCGCGGCTTTCGAAACAGCAAACTCTCCCCAGTAAGCGGCCGGTGCATGGCCGTGCGTTTCACCAATCAAAATGACCGCCGCATGGTTGTTGCTGGATTCCAGAAAACCGGCGCACACGCGGTTGATTGCGGCAGGGGCGGCGGCATTCACCTTGAATAGTTTGACCCAGCCCTCAACACTTTCCAGTGATTGTGGTGCTAGTGATTCAAATGCCGCGGCACAATGCAGAATGCCGTCAAGATGCCCCATTTGATAACCGATCGCTTCAGCCATGGCATCGTAGTGCGCATCACTGGCAGCGGCTAAATCCATTGGGAAAATGGTGGGTTACGGTCCGCCTATGGCCACAATTTCGTCATAAACCCGTTCCAGTTTTTGTACAGAACGACCTAATAAAATAATGCTGGCACCCTGTTTTGCGTAAGCAATGGCGGCGGCACGTCCGAGTCCTTGGCCTGCGCCAGTGACGAGAATATTGCGATTGGCCAGAAGATCAGGGGCGGGGGTGTAGGAGGGCATCATTTGGGTTCAATTTTCCGCTTCAAGTTTGAGGGTAATCAGTTGCGCGCATCGTGCGCCACTGCGTATTGCGCCTTCAAGGGTGGCTGGATAGGCTTGGGTTGGATCCATCTCACGGGTGTAATCTCCCGCTAGATAAATGCCTTCAACCGGTGTTATGTTTGAAGGTCTTTTCATGTTAGGCGTACAGCAAAAAGTCGCGCGTTTTTCAATGATGGTTTTCCACTTTAGCAAGGTGGGCAAGTGGCCCAGGTGCCGTGTCAGCAAGTTCAAATATTCATCGCGCAACACTTGCGCTGGTAGCGCTAGGTGAGGGCCTTCTGCACTCATGACCAGGGAAACAACACCGGGGGCAATGTCGTTGCGTTCAAAGGCCCAAGGTGCGCTGCTATCACCTAAGCCAAACATGGGAAAAGGGAATTTGAGCGCGGCAGCAAAATGCAGCCATAAGGTGAGAATAGGTTGCCAGGTGAAGGCGGAAACCTGGGCGATGATTTCGTCCATTGCGGGCAGCTCGGCTAGCAAAGACGGTAAATGAACGGGATGCGTGGCAATGACGACTTGCGTGAAAACCTGATCCGGCCCATGCAGGAAAAATCCTTCAGCATGGCGAGATATCCGTTTGACTTTGCTGGCAAGTTTAACTTCGCTGTTGACAGCGGTAATCGCATTTTTAGCGGCGTCAGCCATGAGTGTATTCAGGTCGCAGCGATTCATGACCAGATCGCTATTGCGCTGTGAGCCGGTTAACGTGTCACGCAGAACATGACAAAAAATCTGTGCGGAAGCCTGTTTCAACGGTGTGTTGAGTGCTGCAATGCAAATGGGTGACCACAGTTTGTTGATGAGATGGGTCGGTTGATTGTGGTGTGCAAGCAAATCACTGACCGACTGGTCGGCCGGCAAGACAAAATTAAGCGCTTGCAACTGTTGCATGAAGCGTATTGCGGCCCATTTTTCGCGCAAAGTCAGGCCACGCGCGAACAATAACCCGCTGGCAAGGTGTAAGGGGGCGGGGAATTTGCGGACACGCAAATGAAAGTCCGGGTTGATTAATTGCAATGGCATTGATTGCAGGGAAGGGGAGGGGGGCTGTTCACCATGTATAAGGTTCAATATGCGCATGGTGTGCTGATAAGCGCCCATCATGAGATGTTGGCCGTTATCAATCATCAATCCCTCCCAGTTGACGCTGCGGGCGCGACCACCGAGTTGTTTCGCTGCTTCGTAAACCGTTACGGCATGGCCGTATTGCGCTAGTTCAACTGCACACGCCATGCCTGCCCAGCCGCCGCCAACTATGGCGATTTTCTGCCGCATCCTTATTTATTCCTTAATCCAAGTGCGCCAAGCAAGCCAGAGTTTACGCAGCGGCGTTAACGAAGTGCGTCGGTCAAGAACTTGATAGCCATCGGCGCTAATTTCATTGAGTAATGCACGGTAGATTGCCGCCATCATCAAACCGGGGCGTTGCGCTTTACGATCTGTTGCCGGTAATAACGCCAGCGCTTCATCATAAGTTTGCTGCGCGCGCTGCGTTTGAAATGCCATCAACTGACGAAAATTATCGCTCATCCGTGCGTGCATTAAATCGGCAGCGGTGACTTTGAATTGCGCCAATTCATCGGCTGGCAAATAGATGCGACCACGCCGCGCATCTTCGCCGACATCGCGAATGATGTTGGTGAGTTGAAAGGCAAGCCCCAGTTTATTGGCGTACTTCAAGGTGTTGCGATCTGTGAAACCGAAAATGGCGGCCGCTACTTCCCCTACTACGCCGGCCACCCGGTGACAGTAAAGTCGTAGTGCTTTGAAATCTGGATAATGTTCGGGCTGGCCGGCAGCAAAATCCAGATCCATTTCCATGCCGTCAATGATTTGTTCAAAAGCATCTTGCGGCAAATGGAAAGGTGTAATGGCTTCGGCGAGTGCCAGCGTCACTGGGTGTTCGGGTTGGCCGGCATAAAGTCGGCTAATTTCATCGCGCCACCAAGCCAGTTTGATACGCGCCACTTGGGTGTCATGGCATTCATCAACGATGTCATCGACTTCTCGACAAAAGGCGTAAAAGGCAATGATTGCACGCCGGCGCTCCGCCGGCAGAAAACGGAAACTGTAATAAAAGCTGGAGCCACTTGCGGCGGCTTTGGTTTGGCAATAGTCGTGCGGGGTCATGTTCAACATAACTTAATCAATGTAACTTAATTAATGTGCTTAGTGTTTGCAGCCGCCGCTGCTGCATGAAGAGGATGGGCGTGTCGCGGAAGTGCGGGCAAATAGCGCGCGCCAGAACATGCTTAACGCATCGCGCCATTGTAATTGGGGTCGATGTTGAAACATGTTGCCGCGACTTTCATGCAATTGAAACAAAATACGTTCGCCGCCCAGAATGATTAAACGCATTTCAAAACCGATTCGGCCCGGTAATGCGCGCCCCAGCGGAGCACCGGCCTGCAGCATGCGGCGGGCGCGTTCAATTTGACCTTTCATGAATTGCTGCCAGAGCGCATCGCTGCGCCCATCGGCAATTTGTCGTTCGCTGATGCCGAATTTCGCCATCTCATCTTGTGGCAGATAAATGCGATTTTTCTGCCAATCCACCGCGACATCTTGCAAAAAGTTGATCAATTGCAGTGCGGAACAAATGCCATCTGACCAGGCTTGGTGCTTGGCATCTTCATCGCCATACAGCTTCAGCAGCAAACGGCCAATCGGGTTGGCTGAACGTTTGCAGTAATCCATGACTTCGCCAAAATGGGCATAGCGTGTTTTGGTGCAATCTTGTTCAAAGGCAGAGAGCAAGTCGTGAAAAAGAGGGTAGGGCAAATCAAACCGCTGAATATGGGGCAGTAAGGCTTGAAAAATGGGATGTTCAACCGATTCACCACGTTCCAATGCGTTCAAATACGCATGGTATTCGGCCAGTTTGGCCAAGCGGACTTCTGCACTGTCGTCGCCTTCATCAGCGAAATCATCGGCGCTGCGGGCAAAGGCGTAGATGGCTCGAATCGGCGCGCGTAAGCGTTGCGGCAGGAAAATTGAACCGACCGGAAAGTTTTCATAGTGCCCGGTGTTCATCATTTTTTGCGCGGCTTCTGGGTTCATTCTGGGTTCATTTCAATAAGAATTGATGGGTTATGTTGCTGCCCAGCAGTTTACAGGCTAGCGGGAACGGTGCGGCTTAGTTTACACTTGCCTCGTTTTGCGAAAGTGGCGGAATTGGTAGACGCACTGGATTTAGGTTCCAGCGCCTAT
>CAYWXO010000012.1:0-22743 GCA_964462255.1 uncultured Thiobacillus sp.
CAAGCACTAAACCGGATTTCGAATCCGGCGCATTCGACCACTCTGCCATCTCTCCGCTGTTGCGATTGCATCAGCTAAATTGAAAAACTAAACAAAAAAACAAAAACCAATAACCCAACCCCGCACGGAAAAAAACACATGCCACGCTAAAAAACTACATTTGCTGGGTTATTTTTCTGTCAAGACTAGTCTTGAACCGGAAAGGACGGCATTCTAACCGTATTCCCATCACGCCGGCACGAGAAAAAATGACTTGCTTGCAGCGGATTTGGCCGTTTTTGTCGATTTTATTGAGTTTGTTAGGGTTGGTGGCGTGTGCGCCTGCGCCCTTGCCGGAGCCGGAGTCGTCGGGCGAGTTGGTGGTGGCGACGTTGAATAGTCCGACGACTTATTTCTTGGATGTGGAAGGCAATCCGTCCGGTTTTGAGCATGACTTAGTGCGGCAGTTTGCCGATTCGCAAGGTTGGCGCGTCAAATTTGTGTTGGCTGATACGCTGGATGATTTGTTAGAGATCGTGCTCAAAGAACAGGCGCACATCGCGGCAGCGGGCTTGATTGCCCATGACGAGCGGCGGCGTAGTTTACGTTTTGGGCCCACTTATGGACAGGTTAAAGAGTGGGTAATTTGCGCGTCGAACCGGCCATTGCCTAAGAAAATCGAAGATCTGGTCGGTTTGCGGCTTGAGGTGGTGGCGGGGAGCAGCCATGTCAGCCATTTGCAGGCCTATCGGCGCAGTGTGCCGGCTTTGCAATGGGTTGAAGCGAAGGTGCCGAGTTCGGAGGAATTATTGGAGCGGGTGGATGGCGGCTTGGCTGATTGCACGGTTGCCGATTCCGATAGCTTGAATGTGGCGCGCAATTTTCATCCCACCTTACGCGAGGCGTTTGTGCTGGCCAGCGCACAGCCGCAAGCCTGGGTGATCAACCAGCGCATGCGTTCCAGTTTTGCGCGTAATTTGGCGACATTTTTTCAGACGCTGGAAAAGGATCGTTCGCTGGTGGTGTTGCGAGAGCGCTATTTTGGTCATGTCAGCCACCTGAAAGAGGCGGATGTGCTCGGCATTCTCGATAAACGCGCCACTTTGTTGCAGCGCTATAAACCGCATTTGCATGAGGCGCAGCTTGAAACGGGCCTCGATTGGCGTTTATTGGCGGCGGTGGCCTATCAAGAGTCGCAATGGGATGCGAATGCGGTTTCTTTTACCGGCGTGCGCGGCTTGATGATGCTGACCGGCCAGACGGCAGATCACTTAGGCGTGAAAAATCGGCTTGATCCGCGTGAGAGTATTTTGGGCGGCGCGCGTTACATCGTCATGCTGCGTGATGATTTGCCGGAAACAATCGCGGAGCCGGATCGAACGTGGTTGGCTTTGGCGGCCTACAACTTGGGCAGTGGCCATTTGCATGATGCGCGGCGTTTGGCCCGCAGTTTGGGCAAGAATCCGGATAGCTGGGCCGATCTCAAGAAAGTGTTGCCGTTGCTGTCGAAACGGGCTTATGCCGGCAAGCTGAGATATGGTTTTGCGCGTGGTGGCGAGGCGCGCGCCATGGCGGAGAATGTGCGCATTTATTACGACATTCTTGCCAAGTATGAAAAACCGTTAAGCGAGACGATCGCTCTCGTCGATTAGAGAAAGTTAGGCGTCAATAAAACGGGCGATAAAACGAGCGATAAAGGCCCCTTCATAACCGGCCGGCAGCGGAATATGGACGCGATGGCCGCTGCCGGGTGCCACTTCAATCGGTGCATGTTTTTTGTTCAGCATGTGGCTAATGGACAGTTCTAAATTGCCGTTCGGGTGGATCAATTCGATACGGTCACCGATGCCAAATTTATTTTTCACCTCGATTTCAGCGTAGCCGTTGCTGGCGTAGGTCAGCACGTCGCCGACGTACAGGCTGCGGTCAGATTCGGAATGGCCGCGCAGATAATTCTGATATTCGCGGTCGGGATGGCGTTCGAAGAAACCGCTGGTGTAGCCGCGATTAGCGAGGCCGTCGAGTTCACGCAATAAGGTTGGATTAAGCGGCCGGCCGGCGCAGGCGTCATCAATGCCTTGGCGGTAGGTTTGCACGGTGCGCGCCACGTAATAGGGCGATTTGGTGCGGCCTTCAATTTTTAGCGAGTCGATGCCGATTTCGGTCAAGCGCTGCACATGTTCGATGGCGCGCAGGTCTTTGGAATTGAGCACGTAGGTGCCGTGTTCATCTTCCTCAATCGGCATAAAAGTGCCTTGGCGTTTTTCTTGCTCTTCCAGCACATAAACATCGCCGCCGGGCTCGACCTGCGCGTTGGCGACTTTGAAATCCCAGCGGCAGGAGTTGGTGCAAGTGCCTTGATTCGGGTCGCGATGATTGAAATAGCCGGAGAGCAAACAGCGGCCCGAGTAGGCGATGCATAACGCGCCGTGGACGAACACTTCCAACTCGGTTTCGGGGCATTCTTGCCGAATTTCAGCGACTTCATCGAGCGAAAGCTCGCGCGAAAGAATCACGCGCGCAATGCCAAGTTTTCGCCAGAAGCGTACGGCGGCATAGTTGACGGTGTTGGCTTGCACCGATAGATGAATGGGCACGGCTGGCCATTTATCGCGAATCATATCGATCAAGCCGACATCGGCCATGATGAGCGCATCGGGTTTTAACGCGACCACCGGTGCCATATCCGCCAGATAAGTTTTGATTTTGGCATTGTGCGGAAAGATGTTGCTGACTACGTAAAACTGCTTGCCTCGTTCATGGGCGTAATGGATGCCAATGCCGAGGGCTTCTTCATCGCGAAAGGAGTTGTTGCGCGCGCGCAGGCTGTAGCGTGGTTGGCCGGCATAGACCGCATCGGCACCAAAGGCCAAAGCGGTTTCCAGCATGGTTTGCGAGCCGGCGGGGGCGAGGAGTTCAGGTGATTTCATTGGGGCTTGTGATAAATTGCGCTGACGTGCAGCGGGTAAGTTTGGGTCGATCGGTCGGCGTAGTAGTGTTTGAGCGTGTGATGAATGGTACGAAAAGCCAGCGTTTCCCACGGAATGTCGGCTTCGGAAAATAGCGCGGCTTCCAGGCTTTCTTCACCGGGCACAAAGTCGAGATGGAGTAGTTTGGCGCGAAACACCAAATACACCTGATTGATGTTGGGCAGGCTGACCATGCTGTATAAATTCAGCACTTCGACGCGTGCGCCAGCTTCTTCCAGCGTCTCGCGCGCGGCCCCTTCTGCAGTGGTTTCGCCGTTTTCCATGAAGCCGGCCGGCAAGGTCCACAAGCCGTATTTAGGTTCGATCGCGCGTCGGCAGAGCAGAATTTTATCTTCCCATTCCGGGATGCAGCCGACCACCATTTTGGGGTTTTGATAATGCACCATGCTGCATTGGCTGCAGATGTGTCGTGGCCGGTTGTCGCCAGCGGGAACTTCGATGCGCACAGAGGCGCCGCAATGAGAGCAAAAATTCATGATCGGTGCGAAGTGAAAAAGTGGGCTTGAGGGGTAATCAACCGCGCGCTACCGGTTGACGCAGCGCGTAATCTGAACGAAGTTTGCAGCATGAGTGAGGCAAAGCAAAATATGACACATGATAAATGGTTGACCGAGATAAATATGGAATTACGTCAGGCGCGGAATCCCATGCAAGTGCGCGACATTATTGAGCGCATTGAGGATCAATATGATGCTTTTTCCGGGCCGGGCGAGGCGCAGATTGAGCAATTATTGCAGGTGGCGCAGCAGCGTCTTGTGGCCATGTTGGCCGAACTTTCTCGCTGATTGGAGCGACTTTGTACCCTAGTTATTACGCGTTGCGCCGGGTGAATCCTTATCGGGGCGTTGTGCAATACGTCGATATTGGCGAAGCCATGGCGCACACCTACGATGGCCTGACTTGGCATTTACGCGCCGACGATGGTTATGGGCTGATTCGGCCGGTTGGCGTGTGGGAAGAGGGCGTTGGCCTGAAACTGGGGCAGCCGGCGGGGTTGGGCGATTTGCTGTTTGCGCTGGAAACACGGCCGGCTTTGCCGTTTCCTATTTTTGATACGCATGAATTATGGCTGCTGGATCGAGAAAGTGGCTTGCCGCTGGCCTTGTTGGCGACGCAGCGCGGCACGGTGCAGAGCATGGAAAAAATGGTGGATGAGTGGTATCCGTTCGCGTTGACTTATTCCGGCTTTCATTCTGACGTGTTGACGCAGCGCGATGCGATTACCCTGCATCCGAGTGATGCGCATCGAGATTTTCTGGCGCGGACGGTGAATCAGGCGGCGCGCCCGCACGCGATGGCGCAATGGTTTCAGCGCGGGCAAGAGGGAATTGGCCAGGGGATGTTGGGCCAACGTTTGCCGTATGAATGGCGCGCACGGCAGGTGCGCGCCGAAGATTTTCCAGAATTATTAGTGCGGGAAAAATGGAATAGCCGACTGGAACAGTCGGTTATCAACGATTATCATCGCTGGATGTCGCCCTTGTTATTGCTGTGGCCGCGTTTGAATGCGGTAACACGTGCCCGTTTGGAAATTGAGGCCTGTGAAAAGCCGCAGTGGTTAGCTAGGGTGTATCGCTTGTTGCCGACGCAACTTAATCCGGCGCTGATTCAGGCGGGGTTGGTGGCGGCCAAGTTGGAGCAGGCGCAAGCCAGTTACCGCAGCGATCAGGACGATTTTTCTAAACTCGGTTAGAACTGCTTTTAAGGTCTTAAAAAATACTATGCGCCCTTCACATATCGAAATTATTCTCGACCGCGAATTCACCAGTTGCACCAGCGGCCAACACACGCCGGTGATGTTGTGGGGGCCGCCCGGCGTCGGCAAATCACAAATCATCGCCAGTATTGCGCGGCTGCGCGAGGTGCCGTTGATCGACTTGCGTCTTTCGCAAATGGAGCCAACGGATTTGCGCGGTATTCCGTTTCGCAACAACGATAACGTCGAGTGGTCGATTCCGTCCATGCTGCCGGATGCGCGTCGGCATGGCCCGGCCGGCATTCTTTTTCTTGATGAAATCAATGCGGCACCGCCGACGGTTTCCGCTGCGGCGTATCAATTGATTTTGGACCGGCGCTTGGGCGAATACAGCATTCCTGAGGGGTGGGCGATTTTTGCGGCGGGTAATCGGCAAGGCGATCGCGGCGTAACTTATGCCATGCCGGCACCGTTGGCGAATCGTTTTACCCATTATGAAGTGGTGGCGAATCTGGATGATTGGGTGAACTGGGCGCTGAATAACGGCATGGATGCGCGCATTATCGGCTTTTTGCGTTTTCGGCCGGACATGCTGTTTCACTACGATGCGGCGCATAACCCGGTCGCCTTCCCGAGCCCGCGTTCGTGGGAATACGCGCATCGGGCTTTGCAAAAGTTTGGCGATCGGCCCGATTTGTTGTCGGACGCATTGCAGGCCTGCGTCGGCCAGGCTTGCGGTGTTGAGCTGAAGGCGTTTATTGATAATCTGGAGAATTTACCGGATATCGACGGCATTCTCGCCGGCCGCGTGTTTGATGTGCCCAAGGGCATTGATCTGCAATACGGCGTTGCGGCAGCTTTGGTGCGACGGGCGCGCGATGCCGCTGGCGATGTGAATGCGCTGTCAAATATTCTGAAATATGCGCGTAATTATCCGCAGCGCGAGATGGGCGTCATGTTGGTGACGGACTTACATCGCGCCATCGGTCAGCCCTTGTTTAAGGTGCCGGCGTTTGTGGAATGGGCGAATAGCGTCGCTGAATTGATGTTGTATGAATTCAAACCGGTGCAAGGATAACTTGACATGTCGCAAGACCTTGCGCTGCTGGAAACCAAGCTGGCTGCGGCGCGCACGCGCCTGATTTTGGAAAAACCGTTTTTGGGCGCGCTGGTGATGCATTTGCCGTTAAAGGCGGCGGACCCGAAATGGTGCAAAACCACGGCGACCGATGCGCGACATTTCTACTTTAATCCGGCTTACATCGCGCGTTTGACCTTGGAACAAACGCAATTTGTGCTGGCGCATGAGGCGATGCATTGTGCGTTGTCGCACTTTAATCGGCGTAATCATCGGCAAAAGCATCGTTGGGATGTTGCGTGCGATTACGCGGTCAACATGATTTTGGATGAAGAACGCATGCGCGGCCCGGATAACGCCTTGATGAGTGCGGCGTATCGCGGCCTGACGGCGGAGGAAATTTATCCGGTGTTGCATGAAGATCCGCCGGAAGAAACGCAGGATATGCATTTGTTCGATAACGACCCAAGCGAGGGCGAGGGGGAGAGCAATAGCGATAGTCAGGACGATCAGGATGATGACCCGCGCGACGGCAAGCGTGGGCAAGCGGAGACGTCGGAAGGGCAGAGCGGGGGGGAATCCAGGCAGGAGGCTGGGCGTGGTGATGGTGGCGGGGAAAGTAATGGTGAAAGTAATGATGAAAGTAGTAAGGAAAATGAAGCGCAGCAGCCAGCCGCGCCGCTAGATTTGGATAAGCTGGATGAACAATGGAAGAGTCGTCTGGCGGCGGCCGCACAAGCAGCGCGGCAGGCGGGCAAACTGAGTCAGTCGATGTTGCGTTTGGTGGATAACCTGCTAGCCCCGCAATTGCCTTGGCGCGCATTGCTGGCGCGTTACATGATGAATGCTGCGCGCGATGATTACAGTTTTGAACGCACATCACGGCGAGAAGGCGAGGCTTTGATGCCGCGTTTGTATAGCCAAGGAGTCAACGTTATTGTTGCGTTGGATACCAGCGGTTCGGTAACGCGGGACGAGTTGCAGGAATTCTTGAGCGAGGTTGATGCGTTGAAGGCGCAAGTACGCGCCGAAGTGACGCTGCATGCCTGCGACGACAAGCTGGACGCTCATGGCCCGTGGCACTTTGCCATGTGGGAGGCGATGATCTTGCCGGCGGAAATTTCCGGCGGCGGTGGCACCGATTTCCGGCCACTATTTGATTGGGCGGAGCAGTCGCAACGCACGCCAGATTTGCTGGTTTATTTCACCGATGCAGAAGGTCAGTTCCCTGCGCGGGAGCCGACTTTCCCGGTGGTTTGGTTGGTTAAAGGCAAAGCCGGCACGCCGTTTGGCATTCGTATTCAGTTGAACTAATTGTGTGCTGCATTTTGCAGTTCGGTTCGTTTGTATCGCTATGAACTAGGTCGAAAATATCAGGCCGGCGTGTACACCTTGTTGGATCGACTAGCGTTTCTATCGGGGCTCGTGGTCATATCATCGTATCGGTTGGTTTTGAGTTTTGGGCTGACTGGAGCGAGCTTCATCTCAATTTATCAATTATTGGAGACAATTGCATGAACATTCTACGCAGAAACGTACTGAAGAGCGCTGGTGCCGCCAGCGCAGTGAGCGTGGCCATTGCTGCTGGCCTGTTGAAACCGGGCGTCGTATTCGCCGCCGATTGGAACAAGGCTGCATTTGATTCGAAAAGTCTGGATGCCGCCATGAGTTCAATGGGCGTATCGGGTGCGGCCACTAGCGGTGATATCAGCGTGAAAGCGCCGGACATCGCTGAGAACGGCGCGGTAGTGCCGGTGGAAATTACTTCCAGCATTGCAGGTACAGAGTCGATCACGATTTTCGGTGAAAAGAATTCGCTGCCGTTGATCGCAGCGTTCAATTTCTCGAATGGCGCGCAGGGTTATGTATCGACGCGTATCAAGATGGGCACCACATCCAATGTGCGTGCCGTGGTGAAAGCCGGTGGCAAGCTTTATTCAGCCGCGAAGGAAGTGAAAGTCACCATCGGTGGTTGCGGCGGTTAATCACTGATCTTGCTGTCACGTCGTTGAAATAGTTAAATTCGTCAAGAACATAGGAGTAACAAAATGGCAGAACCGATGAAAATTCGCGCATCCATGTCGGGTAGCGCGGCCGAAGTGAAGTGTTTGATGAACCACCCGATGGAAACGGGCCTGCGTAAAGATGCCAAAACTGGCGCTTTGGTGCCCGCACATCACATTACCAATGTCACTGCGTCGTTGAACGGCGCGCAAGTGCTGGACGCGCAGTGGGGCGGCGGTATTTCCAAAAACCCTTACCTCGCTTTTAAAGTGGCAGGTGCCAAGAAGGGCGATAAAGTGGTGGTAAATTGGCTGGATAACACCGGCGACAAGAACTCCGCTGAAGCGGTTATTGCTTGATTGGGTTGGAGAATTGATACCGTAGCCCGGATGAAAACCGCCCCGCCAACTTGTGCAAGGTGAGGCGGTGGCGCGGTTGGAATCCGGGGAAGCAAGCCGCTCTTATCGTGTGCCATTTATTCTTCACCCCTCGTCCTCACCCCCTCTCCCACGTAAGGGTTGTGTCGCCGTTCATAGCCAAATGTGCTCATCGGGCCATGTCCAGGTACAAATTCAATATCGTCACCTAGGGTAAATAGTTTGTTGCGGATGGACGCAACGAGCGCAGCATGATTGCCGCGCGGAAAATCGGTGCGGCCGATGCTGTTGCGAAAGAGCACATCTCCGACAAAAGCATGCCGGCTGACGGGTTCGAACAAAACGATGTGGCCAGGCGTGTGGCCGGGGCAATGAATCACCTGCAAACGCAGGTTACCTAATTCAATAACGTCAGCCTCGTGCAGCCAATGATCTGGCGCGAAGGCGCGAGCGGGCGGAAAGTCAAACATACTGGCTTGTTCTGCCAATGTATCCAGCAAGAAGGCATCTTCCTCCTGTGGGCCATAAATGGGTAGATTGAGCGCGTGCGCCAAGTCCAGCGCGCCTCCAACATGGTCAAGATGACCATGCGTTAGCAATAGTTTTTCAAGCTTGACGCCTTGGCGTTTGACCGCAGCGAGGAGTTGATCGGTATCGCCACCGGGGTCAATCAAGGCGGCGCTGAGCGTTGCTTCGCACCAGATCAGGGAGCAATTTTGTTGGTAAGGCGTAACAGGAATAATTTCAAAGCGCATAGTAATAGTAACTTAGATAATAAAATGGGTAAAAAATTTGACTGATTGGACGATGGGAGGTCAAACCAGAAAATGTTTGTTCTTTGGGGCCAATTTTGACAATAGATGCGATAGCCTAACCATCCCTTTGCTTTTGCACCAGATATGAATGACATTGAATCGCCCGATGCATTACTCTTTTTAACCCGTCAGTGCCCACATTGCCCGCTGGTGCTGGCGAGTTTGTGCGAATTGGTCAAGCGCGGTGCCATTGGCCGTTTGCAGGTGGTTAATATCGAAGCGCATCCGGAAGAAGCGCAGGCTATTGGCGTGCGAAGTGTGCCGTGGTTACGGTTAGGTCCATTTGAATTGACCGGCAGTCGAACGACAGCCGAGTTGGCACTCTGGGCGCAACGCGCAACGACTGCCGCTGGCATGAGCGAGGCTTGTCACGATTTGCTGAAACAAGGCGGACTCACGCAAGTGTTGGCGCTGATACGCGCGCAACCGGCGCGCCTGGCGGCTTTATTGCCGATAGTGGCTAATCCGGAGGCCAGTTTAAATGTGAAGCTAGGCGTTGGCGTGGTGTTTGAAGATTACGCTGGCAGTGAAGCATTGCGCGCTTTGCTGCCTGAACTCGGGGCGTTGACGCAACATGCTGACGCGCGCGTCCGGGCCGACGCCAGTCATTTGTTGAGTCTAACGCAGTCAGCAGCGGCGTTGCCTTGGTTACGCGAACGGATGCAAGATGAAGACGCAGAAGTACGGGAGATTGCACAGGAAAGTCGGCAGAGTTTAGGTGGTAGTTTGGGAGAGAAAATATGAACCACTTAGCGCAGCCGGCTTTGTTTCGGCAACAAGCTTACGTCAATGGGGTTTGGCTATCCATAGTTAATACCTCAGCTGACAATGCGTTTTCCGTACTTAATCCGGCGACTGGTGAACGATTGGGCTATGCGCCGAAGTTATCGGCGGCTGCTGTGCGAGGTGCGATTGATGCGGCGGCGGCGGCGTTGCCAGCATGGCGTGCTTGCCTTGCGAAAGATCGTGCTGCTATTTTGCGCCGCTGGCATGATTTGATGCTGCAACATGCCGATGATTTGGCGCGCATCATCACCCTGGAACAGGGTAAGCCATTGGCCGAAGCGCGTGGTGAAGTGAACTACGCCGCCGCTTTCTTGCAATGGTTTAGCGAGGAGGCGCAGCGCGTTTATGGCAGCGTGATCCCCTCGCCGTGGCCGGCACGGCGCGTGATGACGTTTAAGCAGCCCATCGGCGTTGCTGCATTAATTACTCCGTGGAATTTTCCTGCCGCCATGTTGACGCGCAAAGCTGGCGCAGCATTGGCGGCCGGCTGCACTGTCGTGGCTAAGCCGGCCTCTAAAACGCCATTTACCGCCTTGGCTTTGGCTTATTTGGCGGAGTTGGCCGGCATGCCAGCCGGGGTTTTTAACGTGTTGACCGGTGATGCTGAGCTGATCGGCGGCGCGTTCACGGCCGATGCACGCGTGCGTAAACTTTCATTCACCGGCTCTACCGAAACCGGCAAACGGTTGCTGCTGGCATGCGCGGCAACCCTGAAAAGTGTTTCTTTAGAGCTAGGCGGCAATGCGCCATTCATTGTCTTTGATGATGCTGATTTGGAGGCCGCCGTTGCCGGTGCTTTAGCCTCAAAGTATCGCAATGCAGGGCAAACCTGTGTTTGTGCCAATCGCTTGATGGTGCAAGCCGGCATTCATGATGCATTCGTGGCAAAGTTGGCTGCAGCCGTCAGCCAACTCAACGTCGGTAATGGTTTAACTGCCGGGGTTGAGCAGGGGCCGTTGGTCAATATTGCGGCGTTGGAAAGGGTAGAGCAACACATTCAAGCTGCCGTTGCGGCCGGTGCGCGCGTGGTGTGTGGGGGCGCGCGGCATGCTTTGGGGGGCAGTTTCTTTCAACCCACTGTGCTGGCCAATGTGCGTGCTGAGATGCCGATTTGTCAGCTTGAAACCTTTGGCCCCGTAGCGCCAGTGATTCGTTTTGATACGGAAGCCGAGGCGATTGCGCTGGCTAACGCCACGGAATATGGGCTCGCTGCCTATTTTTATACGCAGAATCTCGCGCGCGCGTGGCGGGTCAGCGAGGCGCTGGAATATGGCATGGTGGGCGTGAATTCCGGCGTCATTTCAACAGAGGTCGCGCCATTTGGCGGCGTCAAGCAATCTGGCTTGGGTCGAGAGGGCGGCGCTGAGGGCATCGAGGCGTATTTGGAAACAAAGTATGTGTGCATGGCGGAGTGAATTTGCGCGCCAGGCGATGTTGAACGTGTGCAACAGCCGGTGATTTTATTAAAGTAGCGCAACGGTGAAAATTGACGATATTAGTAAATTATAAGATGATGAATTATCACTTTTTACTTGTTTAGGAGCTTATCTTGAAGACGTTCACTTCTGCATTTTCTTTCGCGCTTTCCACTATAGCGGTTGCTACCCTTGCAGTCTCTGCACCGGCTTTGGCGGGTGACCCGGTGGTAGGTAAACAGAAAGCCACGGCCTGTATTGCATGTCATGGTAGCGATACTTACCCTGGTATCTTTTATACCCTGCAATTGGCTGGCCGCAATGCTGATAAATTAACCGTTAAAACCATGAAGTACAAAACGGGGAAAATTTTGCACCCGATGATGAATCTTTCCACGTCTTTCTTCAATGAGAAAGAAATTGAGGATATCTCTGCTTACTATCAGTCGTTAGGCAAGCCGTCATTTACCTCTGTCCTGTTCAAAATTAAGGGCGATGATGATGAGAGCAGCATGGCACCTGCGCCTTACGCGTATCCCGCTTTTTCCGCTTTCCCTGTCTATCCTGCCCTTCCTGCAAATCCCGCACCCGTTCGGTAATTAACGCTTATGGCTAGAATGCTCGTAAGTCGGGAAAAGGTTTTCGATCCTGTCCTGCGTAGTATTCATGCCTGGAATGGGATTGCGATTTTACTGTTGGTGCTAAGTGCTCAAGTTGCAAGTTGGCTTGAGTTAACGCCAGAGGCTGCCTTTCTCTGGCGTTTTCATGTCTGGGTGGGTTATGCCCTAGTTGTCGGTTTGGTGGCACGATTGTCTTGGGGGGTGCATGGACCCCGTTACGCCAGTTGGGGCGCGTTCTGGCAGCCGAAAGCATGGTGGCAGGCATTGCGTAGTCGCCAGTTGTTTGTCGAGCAAATAGATTATGGCCATCATCCTTTAGCTGCGGCTGTTTACTTGGTGTTCTACATAATTATTTTGGTAATGGCTGTGACCGGTCTCGCATTGGCGGCGATTGAACAGGGCATTGGGCCCTTGGTGAACTGGCTAGGACACGATTTATCATTAAAGGCCATATTTAAATCCCCACATGATTGGCTGGAAGAATTTGTCCTTGGCTTTATTGTTATACATATCGCAGCATTAGTTTTGCATGAGATTCGGCATGGCCTGCCCATTGCGCAAGCCATGATCAGCGGTTATCAGTATCGTAAGGAAGAGTAATGAAAATATTGCCATTAATAACCCTGTTACTGGCTTGCTCGTTGCCGGCGCAGGCCGATACGCCGCAGCAAATTCTAGCAAGTTTAGTTGCGCAGGCCGGGGCCGCCTCCAGCGAACGGGGTGAAAAATTATTTCGCAGTAAATTCACTGCTGGTAAAACGGCAGATTCTTGTACGGTGTGTCACACAGAAAATGCTAAATCAGTCGGCCAACATGTGCGCACTTTCAAGGCGATTGACCCGTTGGCTCCGGTTGCACAACGAGACCGCTTTACTGACCTGGCTAAAGTGGAAAAATGGTTTAAGCGGAATTGTCGTGAGGTGTTGGCGCGCGAGTGTAATGCGCAGGAAAAAGCCGATTTTGTTGCTTACATGATTTCAGTGAAGTGAGCGTAGCATGCGAAAGGTAAATTCTAATGGTATTACTTGGAAAAATATTGCTACCTTAGTGCTGGCAGTGGCGGCAACGGTCACGGTGATTCGTAATGCACCGGCGAATGATGAGGCTATTTTTCCAATGCCAGGCGGTAAAACTTACCTCACGGAATGTGGTAGTTGTCATACAGCTTATGCCCCCGGGTTTTTACCGGCACGCTCTTGGCGTAAGATGATGAGTGAATTGGACCGGCATTTTTCTGAAGACGCCAGCTTGGACGAACCACAGCATTTGGATATTCTGAAAAACCTGGAGCTGTTGGCCGCAGATAATGTGCAAGCCAATAGGCGCATGCACCGCATTAATAGTGCGATTGCCGCCAATGCGACCCCGCAGCGGATTACCGAGACCGGCTATTTCAAATTCATTCATGATGAAGTGCGGCCGAGTATTTGGCAGCGCAAAAAAATTGGCAGTTTGTCCAATTGTGTCGCTTGCCACATTCGCGCTAACGAGGGCCGTTACGGTGAACGGGAAATCCGTATTCCTCAGTAAGGCCAAAACATTTTGAATGAGATGGCCGCGACAACGAGCAACATGAAGGTTTTGCTGAAGACGAGTTTGAAGAGCAATTTACTGAGTGCCGCCATGGTGATCTCCGGTTTGGCTGCTGCGCGCTGTTTCATGTGGGCGCGTTGAGCGGGCGGTTTTTGCCGCGTATCGCTATCGGCCCGCACCGGTGGCTGGTCGTGAACATCGATTTCAATTCGTTTCTGATCGCCCTGATCAATAAGAGCGAAGGCCTCTTTCAGCGTCATGTTGCTATGTTGCTGCTGCATGTTAATGGCGCGGAGCAATTTATTAGTTTGCACCAAAAACAGTATTTCCGTGGCAATTTCCAAGGGCAATCCCTGTCTTTTGCCGTCACGAGAATCCATGATCAAGCGGCTGAGGAATAGATCCAATTCTGGACGCCCCCACATCTGGCAAACTTTTTCGGTCAGATGATTAATGGATTCAAGGGCGCAGGCGTCAGCAGGCAGGGCGGAGGGCGGCATGAGTTTTAATGGTTTTCCACGATATTATTAATGACTAACCCGGTAATTACCGGGTTAGTCTGCGTTGTAACGACGGGCTTAAAAAACTCTATCGTATGAGAGGGTAATCAGCTTCGAGTCGCCATAACGCTGCGATCCCGTGAGGCAATTTTCGGGATCTTGGTAGCAGGTGATGCCGGCAGCGCTATTGTCGTTGAATATATCGTACTGTACTTTGATGGCACTGGAAGCGCTTAAGTCATAGCGCAGTGATAAGGCGATGTCTTCGGTACGTTCGTCGGACACACTCGGATCCGTGTAATTGCCGTGGAATTGAGCGTAAGTCAGCATCGGTAACCACTTGCCAAAACGGTAACCGACACCCAGCATGACTGCCCAATCCTTTTCTGGTGAAGCAGCGTAGTCAGGTCGGTCGATTTTGCTGAGTTCTGACCGTACAACCCAGTTCTCATAATCAATCATGCCGGCGGCTGAGATAAATGTTTGTTTGCCATTATCAGTCGTGGTGGAGGAGGCTGGGTCATAGGTTTCCCAGCCAGAGTTGACCGCCGAAAAGCGAAGTTCCAGCCAGTCGCGGTTTAGTGTCCAATCTGCACCGATGATATGGGTCCATTTTTCATCTGTTTTGACTCCGCGGCCGCTGTAAATCTGCTGATAAGGATTGTCCTTGCGTTCTTCGTTGCCATAGAAGACTTCGGCAGTGGAAGACCAATCACCCAGATTGCTCCGATAGATTAAATTGGCACCGTTAAAATTGACGACATCCCAGCCATAAGCCTGTGGGGGAAGCCGCACCCAGGGCAAAGAAATACCGACATCTTGCGATTCGGAAAAATAGAATAACGGTAAACGTTTACGGCCAAACTGCACTGTTAGATCGTCGGTGGCTTGAAAGGTCGCATATAACCACTCCAAGTTGACTTTGCCATCATCGGCGCCGCGCGAAACAATTTGACCGGTAGCGGACCACTTAGGGTTAAAGGTTAGTACGCCCTGCAGGCCTAGTTTGCTATCCGGCCCAATTGACCAATCGTTATCGTCATAGATACCCGCTTGGCCGTAATCGACTACCACATAGCCATCGCTGAGTTCGTTGTCGAACTTTTTGCCTGCTGCTACGGTAAGAAAGCCTGATCCTTTGAAATCAACCGCTTGTGTGCCGCCAGCAAGAGACATGGCCAAAATGCCCAAAACGAGGGGCTTGAAATTGAAATGGGTCTTCACACGACCTCCGCGCAATTGTGAATGGTGAATAGAAGTAGCAATCATGAGTCAACCAATTAAGGGGTGAAAACAACTTTGACGCTGCTATCCAGCGCTGTTTTATCGAGATAACCCAGCATGTTTGGGTTGCCGGCAATTTGTTTCTTGATGTCGTCATTACCTGAACCTTCATTAGGCGGTGTGCCCTTGCCGGTAAATGAGAGTTTGGCCCAGGTTGATTTGACTTGTGAGGCCGACTTTCCGGTGACTTTGCTGTAGAAAGCATCGCGCATTGGTGAGGAGTCAGGCTGATCTATTAATATGGCCTTGCCGCCACTGGGAAGCGCGGTCGATTTGCCAAGAAATAGGTTAGATACCTGATCTTTACTGAGTTGGCTAACGCCAGAGCTTGCACTGGCGATGACCACGATGTCGGCAGCGCTGGCAGATAGCCCCATCAGGGAAAGCCCCGCGATAAAACAGCGGGCCGTCGGGCGCGCAAGGTGAGATTTCAATTCAAACAAACGCATTACGTATCCTTTCTGGTGTTAAGTGATACTTCTTGGGTGAATTAAGGATAAAAAGTGCTTAAAGTTGAAAACGCTTAAAGTTGAAAACGCTTAATAGAAGAAGCGAGGTCTTGCGCTAATGCCTCGCTTCGTTGTGTAGAGGTGGTCATTTCATTGACGGAGCCTTCGTTCCGTTCGACCAGATGCACAATGTTGTTCATGGAGCCTTCGATTTGGCCTAGGCTGGTCATGCTTTCATTCAACGCGGTATGGATGCCATTGACCGCGAGGCTGGCGTCAATCGCCCCGCTATGGATACGAGCCATACTGTTGGCAGCATTACGCACTAGAGACACACCATTTTCAACGCGGCCACTGACCTCCAACATGCCTTGGACGGCATTATTAACGCCGTTTTGAATGGTGGTTATCACCGTGGAAATTTCGTCAGTAGAATTACCCGTGCGTTCAGCCAGTTTGCGAACCTCATCCGCCACGACAGCGAAGCCGCGACCTTGTTCGCCAGCGCGTGCAGCTTCAATAGCCGCATTGAGCGCCAGCAGATTGGTTTGATCGGCGATTTCCTTGATAACTGAAACAATGCTGGAGATTTGCTTGGAATGTTTGCCTAATTCCTGCACCAAACCGGAAGAGTGATGGACCGAAGTAGAAACGTCCTCCATCTCTTTTACCACGCCACCCATTACGTTCTGTCCTTCCTGTGATAGTTTCCCGGCCAGATCAGAAAGCGCTTTGGCTTGATCAGCCGCATTGCCGATATCGTTAATGCGACTGGAAATATGCTTAACCTCGCCAGCGGTATTTTGCGCCGCATTGCTTTCTTCGACGCCGTTGTGGGCGACTTGGCTAACATCGGCACTGAGGGCGTGTGAGCGCCGCATTAATTCGTTGGCACTGCTTTGCACTTGGCCGATCAGGCTGCGCAAATTGGTTTGCATATTAGCAATGGAAGCCATTAGGCTGGTTTGGTTATTGCGGGCAATCGGGATATCATGGCTTAAATCGCCAGCAGCAATGCGGTTTGTAATGGCAGTGACGGCACTGGGTTCGCCGCCTATCTGGCGTAAAATACTAGAAGAAATAAACCAGCCCATCAACGCAGTGATAATCAGCGAGATGGCGCCGACGATCGCTGTTGTCAGCCGTGCAAAGCGGGTGGTGGATTCGGCATTTTGCGTTACCGCTTGAACGTTGGCCGCATTGATTTGCAATACCTCAACCAGTAATTTTTCTGCAGCCTGATAGGCGGGGCGTTGCTGTCCTCCTAGCATGAAATAATTTTGAAACAAGGCTTTTTGCTGGGCAAAGTCGCTGTTGTTTGACAGGGTCTGAATCAAGTCGATGGTTCTTTTATCAAAAACTTTCCATTTTTGCCATTCTTGCGCGAATGCTTGCCAGCGTTCGTTTTCAAGTGTGGATTTGGGTAAGGTTTCGTACTCTTTCCACACTATTTCGATCTGCTCCCAAATACGTTGCTTATCTTCAGCAATACTCTTGAACATATCTTGTGCTTCGGGGTCATTTTCCCATAAAGCTACTTCATAAGTACTTGATCTTAATGCGGTTTGGTGACCTTGAAGTTTCTGCAACGCAAGGATTGAAGGGAGGCGATGGCGACCGATTTCTTCCACGTTATCAATGCCATTACTGATACCGATAGAACCAGTCACAATGCTGATCATCAAAGTTAGCGCTGCAACGCTAATCAACAGCGTGAGCTTCCATTTTAGGTTGAGGGCGTTCAATTTGGGTTCCTTGGTTGGCCGCAACAGACTGTGTCGTTGTTAGGCCGGCACGTATTGGGTTTAAGGATGCAATAATCAATGATTGGGAAAATTCATAGCCGCACATTATGCCCCTGAAAAAGAGGTTAGAACTTTGCTTGCAACTGAGAAATTTTATTTTTGCTGCTGATGGGGTAGAACTACGCACACGTTAACAGCATGATTTGCGTTAAAACGGAGAAATAACCATGGTTATGCAGGAAATGGCATTTGGACTTATCATCATTGGTGATGAGATTTTATCCGGTAAACGCCAGGATAAACACTTCGCTAAAGTACGAGAAATATTAGCTGAGCGTGCTTTGAAATTGGCATGGGTGCAATACTTGCCGGATGACCGCTCCCGTTTGATCGCTGCGTTGCGCCATTCTTTTGCCGGTGACGATATTGTTTTTAGTTGTGGTGGAATCGGGGCGACACCGGATGATCACACCCGACAATCGGCAGCGGCGGCCCTTGATGTGCCTTTGTTGTTGCATCCGCAGGCGCGTGACTTAATCGCACAGCACATGGACGAAATTCAGCAGCCGCTCACGCCAGAACGCTTACGTATGGGTGAACTGCCGCAAGGTTCGCTACTTATTCCTAATCCCTATAATGGTATTGCTGGTTTTACGCTAAGGCAGCATCACTTTGTGCCTGGTTTCCCGGTGATGGCATGGCCGATGATTGAGTGGGTGCTGGAGTCATATTACCGCGAGCTTTTCGGTAAAGGCGGAGAAACGGAGCGCGGCATGGTGGTGCGTGACCTTAATGAAGGTGCCTTGACGCCGTTGTTAGAAGCGGTAGAACGCGAATTTGCCGACATTCACGTTTATAGCTTGCCGCACATTGACGCAGAACATGGCTCAGCACACCACGCTGAACAGCGTTTTCGCCATGAAATTGACCTAGGCGTAAAAGGGGCTGCGGAGAAGATAGATGCGGCGTTCAAGCGGTTGCAAGCGGGCGTACTGCAACTGGGTGGCACTATTGTTTAGGTGTGAAAGCCTGGGTTAGCGGGTTGTTAATTCGCGTGCTTTTTGTAAGGCAAATTCGCGTAAATCATTGTTTAAACGCGTTTGCAAGGCACGTTGATAAGCCGCGGCGGCGTTGGCAGCATCGCCGGCTTGTTCGAGTGTGACGGCGAGACCGATCCACCAATGGCCTTGATCAGGTTTTAGTCCCAGTGCTTTTTGGTAAGCTTGGGCGGCTTCGCTCGGTTTGCCGAGCTTGGTTAAGGTGCTGGCATAAAGGCTCCAGTTGGTTGCATCACTGAGGCTATTCAGACTGGATTCAAGCGTGCTTGCGGCTTGCGCGTAATCTGCTTGTTGTAATTGCCATTGCGCCAAACTACGCGCATACCATGGGTCATTGGCGTGCAGTCTCATACCTTCTTTGAGCAGTGTTTCTGCGCGTGCGGCGTTTTCGGTATTGGCACCACTTTCCAACAACAATGCGATCAGGTTCTGGCGTGCGCCGATGTGGGCGGGGTCAAGCTGCACTGCGTTTTCCAACCACTTTTTGGCCTCATGGTTACGCCCTTGTTCCAGCCAGCGCAGTGCTTGTCGCCACGCTTCTTCAGCCTGAACGTCGGGGCGAGGGGGTTGGGGCGCTTTAATGACGGCGTTGGTGGATTCGGTTTTTTGTGTGGCAGCTGTGGAGTGTGTAGCCCCGTGCGCTGGCTGACGTGGCCTTGCTTCTGCCGGTTGTTTTATCTGTGTATTTGATGGTGAGTTGGATGAGGGGGGAGAGGAAGAGGAAGAAGAGGAAGAATTAGTTGAACTTGATTCCACCATGGTTGCTTCAGTGCTGACTTCTGCGGTGACTTCTGCCGCTGGCGCTTGGTTACGTGCTGGCAAAATGATCGGCGCGGGTGAAACGGCAGTCGGGCTAGGCGCTTGAGCGGGAATGCCTGTACTGGCTGCAGGATCAGACTTAAATGATAAATTTGAAGTAAATGAAGTAAAGGTCGAAGAAATAAAGGCCGAAATGCGATCTAGGGGGAGGGATTGCTTCAGCAGTGGCCAAATTTGCCATGCGCCCACCAACAGGCTGATGATGAAAAAACCGCCGATGAGTTTTTTGCGCAGCGGCGCACTCAGCGCCATCATGTCGCGTTTGTTGACGGCAATGACGCCATTGGGCGGCGCAGCATTGGCCCCCTGACGATCGAGATCTTTCAATACTTGATTGATAACACTCATGTTTTTCTCAAAAAGTAGTCCCACCAGTGCATGTGAGCACCCGGTGTGTCTATGCCGGCTTGGCGGACATGGTGAGGTTCTGCGCGTACACGGCCTTCGCCGAAAGTAATTAGCAGTGTTTTATGCGCCAGAATGTTGAGCAGGCGTGGCGTTCCTCGACTAAGGGAATATAGTTTTTTTGCAGCCGTAGGCGTGAATAGAGGCCCGGCGGCACCCGCTTGAGTGACACGATGCATCAAGTAAACCGGCGTTTCAACGGCGGACAATGGCGAAATGCGATCATGAAATGCGATGCGGCTTTTGATCTGGCGAACGCTGGGGTCATCCAGGCATTGATCAAGTTCGGGCTGACCAAACAGCACGATTTGCAATAACTTGCGTTTCTCGGTTTCAAGATTGGAAATGAGCCGGAGAGCTTCCAGACTTTGCAAGGGCATTGCTTGGGCTTCGTCAATTAAGGCAACCGCGGGTTTGCCATTTCTTGCCAATTCAAGCAGGCGAATTTCCAGTGCTTTGGTTAAGCCATAAGCCATGCTGCGTTTGACATCACCCCCTAATTCCATGAGCAGCGCTTGATTCAACGCTGCTGGAGATAGATGCGGGTTGGGGATGTAGGCCGCTGCCCATCCTTTTGCTTCCAGTTGATTGAGTAGATAACGGCAGAGTAGGGTTTTGCCCGAACCGACTTCACCGACGATTTTGATTAATCCTTCGCCAGAATCAAGCGCAATCAGTAAGGTATTAAGTGCAGATTGCGCGCCGGTGCCAGGAAAAAAATAGCTGGTATCCGGTGTGAGTCCGAACGGGAATTCTTTGAGTCCAAAGTGAGCGAGGTACACGAGGCGAAGACTATTTTTGAGTGGGAGTGGAGAAATTCTGTAAGCGTTCGCTAGTATCACGCACCCCTTCCATCCAGTCAGACTGCTGTCTGATCAAGGTCGGTTTGAGCAGAATGACTAGCTCTTGTTTTTGGCGCACTTTATTGGTGTGTTTAAACATTGCGCCGATGAGGGGGATATCGCCTAGGCCAGGCACGCCACTGTCATTGTCGCGCGATTCGCGTTTCATTAACCCACCAATGGCGGCGATTTCGCCTTCTTTCAAACGCACGACGCTGTCGGCTTCCGAGATGGAACTGTTGGCGAGCGGATACAGAATACCGCCAATGGTTTTTTCCGTTGAATTGACTTGGCTGACGGAGGGTCTCACATGCAGAATCACGTAGCCTTCTTCGTCAATTTGAGGGGTAACGTCCAATGCAATTCCGGAAAAGAAGGGGGATAGATTGGGGGTTGGTGAGATGGCTGCGGTATTTTGCGTCGCAGCTGTGCCTGCTGTGATGCTGCTGACGAAAAATTCTTCTGTCCCCACTTTCAAGACCGCTTTTTGATTGTTGATGGCCGCGATGCGGGGGCTGGACAGAACTTGCACTTGGCCTTGTGTTTCTAAAAAGCGCAGCAGTGTGGCAAAGACATCGGTTTGAAAAGCTAAACCAAACAGGGTATTGTTGGCCGCCTGATTGAGGACACCAAAATCGGCCGTGCTTCCCAGGAAGGGGTTGGCTGTCGATGTAAACATGGTCTGACCAAAATTGCTGCTAACGGCAAAGGGCGAGTTTTTGCCTGAGCCGATTGCCGCCCAGTTGATGCCGGTTTGAGCGTTTTCATTTAATGTAACTTCGATGATTTTTGCTTCAATCATCACTTGGCGTTCTACTGTTAGACGTGCGCTTTTTAAGTAATGATTTACTTCACGGTGTTCTTTCGGTAGAGCGCGTACTGCAAGCATACCGGTGTGGGGGCTGACCATAACACTCCGGTCTGTTGGGCAGGTGCCTGCATTACATCCAATGAGTAGGCCGACTGAATCTTTTAATTCGGTCCAGAAGTCGGATGTGCTCTCGGTGTTGATGCTGCTGCTGGTTGATTGGCTTGAATTATTGTTGTTTTGTGTGGTGTTGTTGTTTTGCACGGTAGTGCCGGTGGTGCCGGTGGTGGTATTCCTTGATTTGTCGGCGATGGAGCCGGATGTTACGCGTAACTCGGAAGTTCCCTTGCGAATTCCTGTTGGGTAAGGAATGGTATAAAACCGAGTTTGTGCCGTGAGCGGCTGCACAAAAATTCGTTTACCTTCTACGCGATACTCATAGCCGTACAGTTCCCGCAGTGCATCCATTGCCTCAATGACGGTGACATCTTTTAAACTCACGGTAATTGTGCCGGCGACTTCAGGATGCAGCAACATACTGTAGGACGTACCGGAGGCAATACCTAAAAAAACTTGCGTCGCTGCAGCTGCGTTAACGGCCAAATCAAAGCGCGCTTCCGCGGCGGGACGAATATTACGCGGCAATTCCAGTCGCGTTTGCGGGGCGAGCGCGGCTTCCACCGCGGCAGGCAGCGGTGCAGGGGAAGGGCGAGCTTGATTGGATGCGATAGCCTTGCGTAGTTCGTCTTGTATCGTGGGTAACGCGGCTTGCTCTTTTACTTGCGCGCAGCCACTGAAAGTTAACGCCATTATCAACGGCAAATGGAGGCTGACGGTGGCCGGTAGCTTGGGTGGACGATTGAGGCGGTGGGGATTCAAAACGCTTTCTCCGTGCGCGGTTTGACGCGCGGCTTGGGTTGTTTTTTCGGTTTGGATTGGGGGCGCGGCTTCGCCATTGTCTTGCTGATATCGGGTAGTAGCTTGATTTGTCTCAAACTACTGCCACCCGTCTCTTCATTGGGGACTTTAAGCCAGACACCTTGGGCATCTATTTTGCTGATTTTACCTTCTGCCAAGGGATCTCCCGGTCGCAGAATGACGCCATCGACCAAGGCGTAGGGATTATCGCCCATCAAAAATAGACTGGTTACGCTTAAGGGTGCTTTTGCTGGTGTGAGCGAATCAGCCATCGTTCCCTCTTGCGTTCCCTGTTGCCCGCTGATCGTTGTCGAAAGTTGAAAACTGGCGGGAGGCTTTGTTGGGTCAGTGATTGAGCTTGCTCTTACTGGCAGAGATAGGCCGGCGCTGCTTGCAGTTAATGCCAGCAGGGTCAAAATAGGAGTAAATCGGGTTAAACGGTGAGCCATGTTTTCTCAAGACTCAGCGTGTATAAAATGAGGGTCAAACTGATTTCTGGGTGTGCGCCGGCATCCATCTCAACATGCTTCCAGTAAAAGCCGACCGGCAAGGATTCCAGCTTCTCCAGATAGTGTGTGAGCGCAGCATAGCTCCCCACAACCGTCAGTTTGACGCCATGTTT
>CAYWXO010000012.1:22843-30321 GCA_964462255.1 uncultured Thiobacillus sp.
ACGAACGAGACTTGTCTGGTGTCTGTGCTAACCCCGGTGTGGACCCCGCAGTTGATCCCGTAGTTGACCCCAGCGGACCCATGTTTAGGCCTGCGAATGACATGCCGATAAATAAGGGTTCGCTTCGCAGGTTAGCGATGAAGCGTGCGGCATCAGAACCACTGAGGGTATTGCCTTGTAAATCCATAGCGCGGCCATTGTTTGAAATGGTGATATGGGTTAACCAGGTCCCCGTTACGGCCGTGCGCGCCAAGGCGCGAAAATGTGTTGAATAGCCTGTTTCGGTGCCAAGTTCACCGCCGGCAATCGCTTCCTGTGCAACCTGCAAAGCATTGACGCGCGCTTCGATTGACGCCGCATCCATGGCGATGTTGGGGTCTGCCTGGCGGCTGCCCGGTGCGCTGGCCGCCACTTGTCGGCTGACCGCGTCGGCACGTTGCACGGCGACGGTAACTTGTTGTTTTAATAGTTTTAATTGCCAATTTCCCCAGGCATAAAACGCGAGAATGCCCGTTAAAAATAGCAGGCTGATGCCGGCAAGCATATGCGCCGGTAAGATGATTTTGGGTGGTCGAAATTCGGCCTGATAAAGATTGATGTACTTCATCGCGCCGCACCGGGTAGATTGCCGCCTCGGCGCAGGCTGGCACCGAGGATGTGGAATGCGCTGTTTTGCAGCTCAATTTGCTGAAAATTTTCTTGGTTGCTAAAGTCGAATATCCGGTTCATATCGAGAATTTCAGCGCCAATAGGTAGGTATTCACTTAATAGGCGGAGTAGGGCAGAAGAATCGGTAACCGGCGCTAGATAGAGTTTGGCGAGCGGAAACCAGGAATATTGCCGTTCGAAATAATCCACCGAACGCTGTACTTCCATAGCGACCTTTTCCAGGAGTGAATCACCGGTTGCGCCACGGCCTTCAAAGCGGCGGGCCAAGACTAGGCTTTCGCCAAAACTGAAGGTAAGCAGGCCGTTTTCACCATCAAAATGCAGCAGCGCGACTGCATAATCGGCCGGGGCGACCCGCATGGCCAGATTATGCTGTGCCGTTTCACGGATATCGATCGTGTCTAGCCGCAAATCCGCTTCGTGAAAGGGTCGTACTAGAGAACGTACTGCGGGTATTTGTGCGGCAACCACAAACAAGCTGGGCGGCCGGCCGCTGCCTCCGGGCACTTGCAAATGGTCAAGCACGGCGTCGTCTATGTGAAAGCTGAGCAAATCTTTCACTTTCCAGCGAATTGCATTTTTGATTTCTTCGTCAGGCACGCTGGGCGCTTCGACCATGATGGTTTGGTAGGCGTCTTGGTCAAGCAGGGTAATTAGATCAGCATTTTTGATGTGGGCTTCAGCAGCGACTTGATTTAATGCGATAGCCGATAAACTAATATTGCTGATTTCGGCAAATTCCAACACGCGCGCTTTATCGCCATCATCTTGCAGCAACAACCCGGCAAGACCGTTTAAATGGCGTGACAAAACCGCGTAACTACGATGACGTGTTCGGGGTTTTAGCCATTTTGGAAGGTGAAAGGCGTTGATTGACTTGAGCGAAAACATGCGTGCAACTAAAAATGCTGGCTGTGTGGGTATGGGTTGCGTTAGGGTGAGTTGAGAATGATAAAGGAAGTCGATAAAGTTGGCGCTTTAAATGGGTGTCGCTTTTATCAATTCTTATCAAAAAAATGTGCCGTGTAGCAAATAATGTCTTTACGCCATCGACTATTGCATTAGTTGCCGGATTATTTCTTCCACTTTATCGGCCGGGGCGGCCAGCCAAATTGTTTTATGACGCGATTTTTCACCACGAATGATGCGCACGCTTTTGCGCGGTATTTGCAGGCAAGCGGCCAGAAAATCCGTTAAAGCGGCATTGGCCGCTCCTTCTACTGGTCTGGCTTGAATGCGAATTTTTAGCGCATCACCATGCAAGCCGGAAATTTCACTTTTTGCTGCACCGGGTTGAATGTGAATGCTCAATTCAACACCCCCCTCCGCAATGGGCTTTAGCCAAGGAGTCACCAGACCAGGCCACGTGCAAAGCGTTCAAGGCCACTTACCGGGGCAACGAGCAATAGTTGGATGACGATCAAGGCCACCAGTGGCGATAAGTCGATGCCGCCCATGGCGGGAACGATCTTTTGGAAGGGGGCAAGAATCGGGCGTGCGAGGGCATAAAAGATCGGGGCCAGCGGCGAAAATGGATTAACCCAACTCAATATGGCCTGAAAGATGATGAAGCCAATTATTATATACAGCGTGAGCCGTAGTGCTGCAGCGAGTGCAAGTAAGAGAAAACCAGGCAGGACGGCGGCACCGGCGATAGAGAAGGGGTAGCCCATGAGTGCATTTACGCTTAATACCATCAGCAGTTCGGCGATGAAAAAGGGCAGTAAACTGGCCCAATCCAAGCCGAATAATCCAGGTAGGACACGACGCAGGGGTTTGACAGCAAAGTCGGTGATTTTGACGATGAATTGGGCAAAGGGGTTGTGGAACGGCACGCGCGCCCATTGCATCCAGAAGCGAAGAAAAAATGCGCACGCGGCGAGGTCAAAAAGCGTTTGCAGGAGAAATTTCGCAGCATCGGTCAGCATTAGTTTTTCCTGAGATTGTTACAGCCGGTGGTGCTGAGCAAATTGCCGATTTCAACGGCCCGTTTCGCGGCAGCACGAGCGGCCAGACCGATGGAGTGGCTGACATGGCCTTTTTGCAACGCCATGATGCCTTGTTCGGTGGTGCCGCCTTTTGAGGTGACCCGGGCACGCAATTCGGCAGGCGAGGCCGGATCTTTCATGGCTAGCGTGGCTGCGCCAGCAAAGGTTTGCAGCGTGAGTTGGCGCGCAGTTTCTGCCGGCAGGCCCAAATCAATCGCGGCTTGCTCCAAGGCTTCAATGAAGAAGAAGACGTAGGCTGGGCCGCTGCCTGAAATAGCCGTAATGGTGTCAATCTGCGATTCTTGGGTTACCCAGACGGTGCTGCCGACCGCTTCCAAAATGCGATTAGCTTGTGCTTTTTGCGCATCCGTCACCGCGGGCAATGCATACAGGCCGGAAATGCCGGCACCGACTAGCGCCGGCGTGTTGGGCATGGAGCGTATTACGGTGGGGTGTCCATCTAACCAGCGGGATATATCACTGGCCCTTACACCGGCGGCAATAGACAGCACCAATTGTTCTGGTTTTAGTGGCGGTAATCCGCGTAGTAACTCCGGCATTTGTTGCGGTTTGACAGCAAGTACGATGACGTCGGCTGTGCAGACCTCGGCGGCATGTTCGTGAACAGCAACGCCAAATTCTTGCGCTAATGCGGTGCGGCGCTCAGGTTGGGTATCGGCTACGTCGATTGCGGACGCGGCAAAATTATTTTGTAGCATGCCACCGATGATGGCGGTCGCCATGTTGCCGCCGCCGATAAAACCTAATTTCATGCTGATTGCTCCAGAGGTTTATTGATTTAATTCGATTAAACAGGGGGCCGCGTGCCGAAGATGGCCGTCCCAACGCGAACCAGTGTTGCGCCTTCCTGGATCGCTGTTTCCAAGTCGGCGGACATGCCCATTGAAAGCGTATCAAGCGGCAAAGCACGCAAGATTGGATGAGCACGCGCTGCGTCCAGCAATTCTGCCAGACAATGGAATTGGCTGCGTTGTCGATGCGTATTCGGGCTTGCTTCCGGAATCGCCATGAAGCCACGCAGCGTTAAATTTGGCAAGGGGGCAATACGCTCAGCTAAAGCCAGTGCAGCCTCAGGTTGGACGCCACTTTTACTGGCTTCGCCGCTGACGTTAACTTGAATGCAGACTTGCAACGGCGGAAGGTTGGGCGGACGTTGTTCGGCGAGACGGAGCGCAATTTTCTCGCGCTCCAGGCTATGCACCCAAGCAAAATTTGCGGCAATTTGTCGGGTTTTATTGCTTTGGATTGGGCCGATAAAGTGCCATTCCAGCGCTAAATCGAGCAATTGTTGTTGTTTTGCCAGCGCTTCTTGCAGGTAATTTTCGCCAAAAGCGCGCTGCCCGGCTGCGTGCGCGGCGCGGAGCGATGCTGCCGGGAATGTCTTGCTGACCGCGAGCAGGCGCGCGCAATGGTCAGGGCGGCTGGCCTCGTTACAGGCTGTGGCGATACGATCTAGGCAGGCTTGTAAGGCAGCGGCGATTATGGTCATAATGGTTCGTGCTCCCGCTTTAAAATCTCGTAACTTGGGGAATTGTAATGGAAATTTCTGAGCTTCTCGCCTTCTCGGTCAAGAACAAAGCGTCTGATTTGCATCTGTCTGCCGGCCTGCCGCCGATGATTCGCGTGCATGGCGATATCCGTCGCATTAATGTGCCCGCGATGAGTAATCAAGAAGTCCGCGCGATGATTTACGACATCATGAGTGATTCGCAACGTAAGTTTTACGAATCGCAACTTGAGGTCGATTTTTCATTTGAATTACGCGATGTCGCGCGTTTTCGCGTTAACGCATTTAATCAGGAGCGCGGTGCTGGCGCAGTATTCCGCACGATTCCCAGCGTAGTGTTGACGCTGGAACAACTCGAAGCGCCCAAAATCTTCAAAGATATCGCCGATACGCCGCGTGGCATTGTGGTGGTGACCGGCCCGACCGGTTCCGGTAAATCAACGACATTGGCGGCGATGGTCGATTACGTCAATGAAAAGGAATATGGCCATATTCTGACCATTGAAGATCCGATCGAATTCGTCCACAAGAGTAAGAAATGCTTGGTGAATCAACGCGAAGTGGGGCCGCATACACATGGCTTTTCTGAAGCGCTGCGTTCGGCGCTGCGTGAAGATCCTGATGTGATTTTGGTCGGTGAGATGCGTGACCTGGAGACGATTCGTTTGGCGCTGACCGCTGCTGAAACCGGTCATTTGGTCTTTGGCACCTTGCATACTTCTTCGGCAGCGAAAACCGTGGATCGTATTGTGGATGTGTTCCCGGCGGCCGAGAAAGAAATGGTGCGCTCAATGTTGTCGGAATCTTTGCGATCGGTGATTTCGCAATCGCTGCTCAAGCGCAAGGATGGCGCGGGCCGCGTTGCTGTTCACGAAATTATGCTGGGCACTCCGGCTATTCGTAACCTCATCCGGGAAAACAAGATTGCACAAATGTATTCATCAATCCAGACCGGACAATCGGTGGGTATGCAGACGCTGGATCAGGGATTAGTTGATCTGGTGCGGCGTAATGTGATTGATTCCGCGGCGGCGCGCGCCATCGCGGTGAATAAGGATATGTTTAATTAGCGCGTTGTTTGGCAAAACCTGAGCGCAGCCCCCCCTCTTTCGAGAAGGGGAGGGGTTGCTAAGACTAAAGAGTTTTGTCTAGGTATTGTTTCACTGCATCAAGCAAGGGCGCGTCATAACCATTGAAGAAATGGTCGGCCTTCGGCGCGATTTGTTGCATTGATTTAGCATTGCCACTTAAGCCTTTAGCGCGTGCTTTGGCGCTTTTCAAGACTTGTGGCAAGTCGTTTTCGCCGTATAAATCAAGGATGGGAAATTTTAGTTTGTCGTAATTCAAGACGGCTGGCGCGCCAATGGCGACCCAAGCTGATACGTTCGCTTGCGGATTCTTGTCCAGATAGCGCGCCGTCATGCGGCCGCCCATGCTGTGCGTGAGCAGAACGATTTTTTGATAGCCTTTAGCAGCCAGGAATTCTTGCGCAATTTTGATGCGCTCGGCGGCCTCGTCAAAAGTAGCGGGGTATTCATCGCCCTTGGCGTCGGCTTTTAGCACGGGCATTTGAATTGATAGGGTGGCATAGCCATATTCCGGCAGGTTTTGCCGTAGTGGCCCAATCAAGCCCCAATCTGGATGCACGCCCATGCCATGAATCACTATGACGCCCGTTTTAGCCTTAATCTTGCTGGCATCTGCTTCGGTGTAAAGGGTGAGAAATTTGTGCCCACTGGGAATTTCCAGCCAGACCGGATCGCCGGTTAGCACTGAAGGTGTCACTTCATCCGCCCATTTTGCCTCGCGAGCGTAGTCGGCTGCGTGGCTGGATAATGGGGTGAGCGTGGTTAGCGCAATTCCCATGGTTAGGCATAAGGTTAAAGCTGTCTTGGTAAATCGCATGATGTCTCCTTTGCATGATGCATTCTTGGAATGCGGAATAGTCTCGCTTTAATCCGTCCACAAGCCATAGGCCATTCGTACGGCAATCAGGTAAAGCAGGCCGGCGAAGATTTTTTTGATGATTTGCACGGGCAAACGATGCGTCGCGCGGGCCCCCCAAGGCGCGGTCAGCCCGCTGCCGAGTGCGACGGCGAGCATGGCCGGCCAATAAATGAAGCCGAAGGTGGCCGCTGGCAAGCTCACCACCGACAAGCCAGAAATGGCATAGCCGATTGAACCGGCGATAGCGATGGGTAAGCCGATGGCGGATGACGTGCCGATTGCTCGGCGCAGGCCAACATTGCACCAAGTGAGAAAGGGCACCGACATTGTGCCGCCGCCGATGCCCACCCAGCTAGAGATCAGGCCGATGACGCCGCCGACCACGGTCATGCCGGCCATGCCGGGCAGGCTGCGTGCGGCCGGTGGTTTGAAGCCCAGCAACATTTGGGTGGCTGCGTAAAACAGAAAAAAAGTAAAAAATATTCTCAGGCTGCTGTCGGATAGTTTCGCTGCCGCGAGTCCACCTAATAAAGTGCCTAATAAAATACCGGGTGCGATGCGGCGCACTGTTAACCAGTCCACTGCACCATGCTGATGATGGGCGCGTAAGCTGGACAGGGCAGTCGGGATAATGACGGCGAGTGAAGTGGCTAAGGCGAGATGAATGGTGTAGTCCGGTGAAAAACCTTGTTGGCTAAATGCCCAGACCAAGGCCGGAACCATCACTAAACCGCCCCCGACGCCCAGTAGGCCGGCGATAAAACCGCTTACCAGGCCGAGTCCTAAATAGAACGCGAGATAAATCTCCATTATTTAAGTTGTTGCTGAATGTAATGCCATTCATCGGGATCAATGGGCGTAATGGAGAGGCGATTACCCTTGGCTAGAATGCGCATGGTGGCTAGCTCAGGAGCTGCGCGTAATTCAGATAAGGGAATTAAGCGTGTTTTCTGGACGAATTTCACTTCAACATTGAACCAGCGCGGTGATTCTTGTGAGGCTTTAGGGTCAAAATATTTGCCGTTAGTCTCAAATTGGGTGGCATCGGGGTAGGCCGGGGTGCTTACTTCCGCCAGCCCGGCAATGCCCGGTTCGGCGCAGGTTGAGTGATAAAACAGAACGCCGTCGCCGACTTGCATTTGGTCGCGCATGAAATTACGTGCCTGGTAATTACGCACGCCAAACCAGGCCACGCTGCCATCGCGCGCCAGATCGTCAATGCTGTACTCGGATGGTTCAGATTTCATTAGCCAATAACGCATAGGGGATTCCTTGTTCTTGCAATGTGGGTATGGGATTAAATTTGCGCATAAAATATCACAAGTGACGTTTGCACGGGCTGTGTT
>CAYWXO010000013.1:0-29963 GCA_964462255.1 uncultured Thiobacillus sp.
CGCCGTGATGCACCTCGTATTTTTCCTTCAGGCCGCGCAAAATCGCCACAGTATCTTCAACGGTTGGTTCATCAACCAACACTTTTTGGAAACGACGCTCCAAAGCTGCATCTTTTTCGACATATTTACGGTATTCGTCCAGCGTCGTAGCACCGACGCAATGCAACTCGCCGCGCGCCAACGCCGGTTTCAGCATGTTGCCAGCATCTATCGCGCCTTCTGCCTTGCCGGCACCAACCATGGTATGCAATTCGTCAATAAACAAAATGATACGGCCTTCATCCTGCGAAACTTCCTTCAAAACTGCCTTCAGCCGCTCTTCGAATTCCCCCCGATATTTAGCGCCCGCCAACAAACCGGCCATATCCAGCACCAATACGCGCTTACCTTTCAGGGTTTCCGGCACTTCACCATTAATAATACGTTGCGCCAAACCTTCGACAATAGCGGTCTTACCAACGCCCGGTTCACCGATCAACACGGGATTATTTTTCGTGCGCCGCTGCAGCACCTGAATCGCACGACGAATCTCGTCATCACGCCCAATCACCGGATCCAACTTACCCTGACGCGCCCGCTCCGTCAGATCTAGCGTGTATTTTGCCAACGCTTGCCGCTGGCCTTCCGCTTCTTGCGATGAAACGCCCTCGCCGCCACGCACTTCACTAATCGCCGATTCCAACGATTTGCGTTGCGCACCGTTTTCGCGCAACAAACGACCGGCCTCGCCTTTGTCGTCCACTGCCGCCAACAAAAACAACTCGCTGGCGATGAATTGATCGCCCCGCTTAGTCGCTTCCTTGTCAGTCAAATTAAATAAATTGACCAACTCCTTTGAAGGTTGAATTTCGCCGCCAGTGCCTTCCACTTTCGACAATCGGTTCATCGCAGCTTGCAATGCCGCGACCAAGGACGGCAAGCGCACGCCAGCCTTCTGCAAAATCGGCCGCGCCGATCCGCCTTCTTGATTAATCAATGCCGCCAGTAAATGCACTGGCTCGATGTACGGATTATCGTTGCCTAACGCTAAACTTTGCGCGTCTTGAATGGCCGATTGAAACGGGGTAGTGAGTTTATCGAAACGCATAGGTGACTCCCTAATTAAGATGTTTCTCAAATGGGGAATTCGATCGTGATTTCAACAGGATGCGGCAGGACAATTACAATGCAGCATCATCACGACGCGCCAAAACCATGACCCATCTACCTGACACACTTAACAACACACTGAGCGCCGCCTTGCAAGCCAATGTCCGCGCGGCACTGGCCGAGGATCTTGGCAACACGGATCTTGACACCATGGATCTTGACAGCACCGACCTCAGCGCATTAAGCGGCGACCGCACCGCACAACTGATTCCAGCCAACGCGCAGGCGCGTGCCCGCGTCATCACCCGCGAAAAAGCCATTTTGTGCGGCACGGCTTGGTTCGATGCCTGCTTCCACATGCTGGACGCCCGCGTCAAAATTACCTGGCAGGCCCGCGACGGTGAAGCCATTAGCGCCGGGCAAACGCTGTGCGAGCTGGTCGGCCCGGCACGCGCTTTACTGAGCGGCGAACGCCCCGCCCTCAATTTTCTACAAACCTTATCCGGCGTGGCCACGGAAACGCAGCGTTACGTTGCAGCCGTCGCCGGTACATCAGCACGTATTTATGACACACGGAAAACCCTACCAGGATTACGCCAAGCCTTGAAATATGCAGTGAAATGTGGTGGCGGGGAAAATCAGCGCATCGGTCTGTACGATGGCATTTTGATCAAAGAAAACCATATTGCTGCGGCCGGCGGCATTCAACCGGCATTACACGCCGCAGCGCGTTTAATCGCCGGTAAAACCGGTATCAGCCTGCAAATAGAAGTCGAAAATTTAGCGCAACTTAACGAAGCGCTTACGGCAGGGGCCACGCTAGCGGGCACCAAACTCATTCTGCTGGACAATTTTGACCTGGCTGCACTGCGCGATGCCGTTCAACTCACCGCCGGCCGCGCGGTGTTAGAAGCCTCCGGCGGCGTCGACTTAGCGACTGTGCGCGCCATTGCCGCCACCGGCGTCGATCGTATTTCCATCGGCAATTTAACCAAATCTGTGCGCGCGCTGGATTTATCGCTGCGATTTTTTTGAGAAAAATACGCACCTTGAACAAGGCCGCAAACTGAACAGACCCAACAGCCCCAACTGCCCCAACAGCACATCCAGCACAAACAGAATCAGCAATACCTCAACACACAACAGCATCCCCGCAAAACCATGCAGAAAACCTTGACCCTACAACGCTCTGCATGGGAACAAATTTGCCCTGGCGTTCCAATTCGTTTGTCATTCGTTTGTCATTCGTTTGCCATTCAGCATGATCAATCAAGCCGCAAATCGCCCTCAGGCCGGTATTCGGTCGGCAACCAGCGCAACAAGTGCGCTCTAACGTCGGCATCCCGCGCGCAATCTGTCGTGGCAATCCAATCGATAAACTCGGCGACGCAGGCTTCATCAACCGGGCGCGCACTTGCTACGCGCAATTTGGGATGCGGCGTGGGCAGCGTGGTTTCAGCATCCGCCAACAACTCCTCATACAACTTTTCGCCGGGACGCAGGCCGGTATATTCAATGCCAATTTCTTCTTCGTGCTTACCGGAAAGCTGGATCATCAAACGCGCCAAATCCACAATTTTGACCGGCTCGCCCATATCCAGCACAAAAATCTCTCCGCCCTGCCCCATCAACCCCGCTTGCAAAACCAATTGCGCGGCTTCCGGTATCGACATGAAAAACCGCGTTATTTCTGGATGCGTTACCGTCACCGGACCGCCGGCTTCAATCTGCTGCTTGAATTTGGGAATCACACTGCCAGAAGAGCCCAACACATTACCAAAGCGCACAGATATAAATTGCGTTCCGTTGGATGACGTATTTTCGTGCTGCAAAGATTGGCACACCATCTCCGCCAAACGCTTTGATGCGCCCATCACATTAGTTGGATTCACCGCTTTATCGGTTGAAATCATGATGAATTTCTCGACACCTGCCGCCCGCGCTGCACGCGCCACCACCCAGGTACCCAGCACGTTATTGCGCACGGCTTGCAAGCTATTGTCCTGCTCCATCAATGGGACGTGTTTATAAGCAGCCGCATGATAAATAAGCGCGGGTTTATAGGTCGCCAATACTTGCGTAATACGGGTGTCATCTTTGACATCACCAATCAGGCAAATAACCTTCAGATTCGGACAACAACGCTGAAACTCTTGCTCCAATTCGTAGAGGGCGTATTCGCTTTGCTCGAACAGCACCAAGCGTGCCGGTCGAAATCGCGCAATCTGACGACACATTTCCGCACCGATCGAACCGCCGGCACCGGTCACCATCACCGTGTGATCAGAAAGACTGTCCGCCAGACCGGCGTTATCCAGGCTGACCGCATCGCGTCCTAACAAATCATCCAGCTCAATCGGGCGCAAATTTGATACGCTGACGCGACCACTCATCAAGTCGGCCATTGAAGGCACCGTAAGCACCACCAACCCCAACGCAGTACATTGCTCGACCAATTGTTTACGCAGGGCATGCGGCGCAGACGGCAACGCCAAAATAACATGCTCAACCTCAGTTCGTTTAACCAAGGGTTCCAGATCACGCAAGCGGCTCATCACCGCAATGCCCTGAATGTGTCGCCCCACCTTACCGGGCGCATCATCCAGCAAACCAACGACGCGATAACCGCTCTGTGTGCGCGCCAGCTCGCGCAACAAAAAATCAGCAGCTGAGCCCGCACCCAACACCAAGACCGGCTTATCGTCGAGACGATTCAAACGCAACAAGCGATGCTCTTGCCAAGAACGATAGGCAAAGCGATTACCGCCCATAATCAACAGCAATAGCAGGGGATCAAGCACTAATACCGTACGTGGAATGATTGATTCCAAACGAAATAAAACCACCATCAGCGGCACGGCCAGCGCAGCAATCAACACCGCAACCAAGATTCGCTTCAAATCGGGCAGGCTGGCAAAGCGCCAGATGCCGCGATACAAACCAAACTTCCAAAAAATAAGCGACTGTAACGGCACCACCCAAAGCATGCTCAGTAACAGGTCATCGACAAATTCACCAGGTAAAGTCAAATTGAAGCGTAACCAGTACGCCACCAACCAGGCCAACGCCGTCGCCACCACATCATGAAAAACAATTAATGATGAGCGATATCTATCCATGCGCGTCGATTTGATCATTTACCTAAGCCCTTGCACGATAAACGGCTGCCATTGCCGATCGATCAATCGCATGATGATTCCATAAAAAACACCCCAAGCCAGCAACAGACTTGACCACGCTTCCGGGTGATAGGCCAACCAGGCGGCACTGGCCGCCGTCGCCAGCATCACGCCATATTCCGTTAACGCCAAACGACGATGACTCCAGCCCATGCGCACCAAGCGCTGATAATAATGACTGCGATGCGCCTGCCACACTTTCTCGCCGGCCCAGCCACGCCGCAGCAGCGTGGCCGTCGCATCGACAATGAACGGCGAAAAAATCAATAAAGGGGCCGCCCAATGCCAAACGCCATTTTGCCAACCAAGCCAACCGACAGCCCCCGCCAGAAAGCCAAGCGGCACCGAACCAGCGTCACCCATGAACAGGCGCGCCGGCGGAAAGTTAAAGCGTAAAAACGCCAGGGCGGCCGCACTAATCGAAGCGCAAAAAATCAGCAAAGAAAAATCACCCTGCCCAGCAGCCAAACCGGCGTAGGCGGCAAAACCCATCACGCTCATACCCCCGGCCAGACCATCACTGCCATCCATGAAATTAAACAGATTGGTCATCCAGGTCAGCGCCAATAAGGCAACAAAAAACAGAAAAACAGCACCTTCCCACGTCATGGCCAAAAACAGCGCGATGACCGCCAAATGCGTTAAAAAGCGCGCCCATGCCGGCAAATCAAGATAATCATCCAATAAAGACAGCACAGCTAAAGCGAAAGCAGCCAGCATCAATGGCAACAACGCCGCTGGCAGCAACGCGAGTAGATAACTCAGCACAATCGCCACGCTGATCCCCGCCAGAATGCCAATGCCGCCGATGCGTGGCATCGACTTGCTGTGCAAAGAACGCGCATTAGGATGATCTTGCGGCAAGCGATCCGCCCGGCGCAGCAGCCAGACGAGCGCAAAAAAACAGCCACCCAGAGCAGAAAAAACAATGGCAGCAAACACAAAAGAAGAAAAATGGATGAAATTCATAAGGGGCGCAACTTACCGCTAACCAGCATAGCGCTCAAGCTTATCAGGCGCATTCTTTCACTTCGATCAACAAAAAGTGGCCGGTTTTCACAAGCCGCGAAAAAACGTCAACGCCGCCATCAAACTCGCCACCCCTTCCACCTCTATACCGGGAATTTTGCCTTTCGGTAAATTCGCTTTCGGGCAGAGGGCTTGCGTAAAGCCGAGTTTCGCCGCCTCCTTTAAGCGTTCCTGCCCGCGTTGCACTGGGCGAATCTCACCGGCCAAACCTATCTCACCAAATACCGCCAAACGATGCGGAATCGGCTTGTTGCGCAATGACGACACCACCGCCAGCGCCACCGCCAAATCGACCGCCGGCTCAATCAACTTGACGCCCCCGACCGCGTTGACGAAAACATCTTGGTCATAACAGACCACACCGCCATGCCGATGCAACACCGCCAGCAGCATGGCGAGACGATTACCGTCCAGGCCCACCGTCAAACGGCGTGGATTCGGTGAGTGCGTCGCATCGACCAACGCTTGAATTTCCACCAACAAAGGCCGCGTCCCCTCTTGCGCCACCACCACGCACGACCCCGGTGCTTCATGTTCGCCGCGGCTCAGAAACAAGGCGGATGGATTCGACACCCCTTTCAAGCCCTTATCCGTCATGGCAAACACGCCGAGTTCGTTGACTGCGCCGTAACGATTTTTGAAAGCACGCACCAAGCGAAAGCTCGAACTGGTGTCGCCTTCAAAATACAACACGGTATCGACGATATGTTCCAACACGCGCGGCCCAGCCAACGTGCCTTCCTTGGTGACATGGCCGACCAGGAAAATAGTGACGCCGGCCAGCTTGGCGTGACGCGTCAATTCCTGCGCACATTCGCGCACCTGCGCCACGCTGCCCGGTGCCGATTGCAATTGATCGGTATAAACCGTTTGAATCGAATCAATCACCGCCACTTCCGGCCGTTCCGCCTTCAAAGTGGCAAAAATCGCTTCCAGACGGATTTCGGTCAGCAACGGAATATCGGCATTCAGGCCAAGGCGGCGCGCCCGCATGGCAATTTGCGCGGCAGATTCCTCGCCACTGACATATAAAGTGCGACAACGCGTGCTCAATTCGGCCAAGGCTTGCAGCAATAACGTCGATTTGCCGATACCCGGATCGCCGCCAATTAACACGACGCCCCCGCCGACCAAGCCGCCGCCCAGAACGCGATCAAACTCGGCAAGGCCGGTCGGCATGCGCGGCGTTTCCAGCGCTTGCACCTCGGAAAGTCGAATCACTGCGCCCTCATTGCCGACTGCGCCCGCTGCCCCTCCCGCAGCCAGCGCCAGAAAACGGCTCGGCTTCGCTTCGCGCACCGATTCAGTCAACGTATTCCAAGCCAGGCAATGTGGGCACTGACCTTGCCATTTGTTGCTTTGTCCGCCGCAAGCGGAACAGATATAAGTGGTGAGTGATTTAGCCATACTGTCTTATAACCGCCCGTCAATACGCCGGCAAGGCGGCTGGTCGCCCTATCTCAATACGCTTATCATGTGGGTTGTTTGTTCAAACCTCCTTTTCACCCCTGCCGACGGCCCTTTTTCTGAGCCGCCAGCATACTTCTTGACCCAGGATCAACATGAAATGCGTGGATGATTTTCGCTTCCGCTTAGGCCAACACGAACTGGTTCCTATCATGATCGGCGGCATGGGCGTCGACATTTCAACCGTCGAATTGGCGCTGGAAGCCGCACGTTTGGGCGGCATCGGCCATATTTCCGATGCGATGGTACCGACAGTGATCGATCGCCATTTCAAAACGCGCTTTGTCAAAGACAAGCTCAAACTTTATAAAGCCAATGTCACCAATCTAGCCGACAAAACATTAGTCAAATTCAATTTGGCTGAACTGGAAGAAGCCACCCGCATGCATGTGCGCCGCGCCATGGATGCAAAACACGGCCACGGTATGGTGTTCATCAACTGCATGGAAAAGTTGACCATGAACGCGCCGAAAGAAACGTTGAAAGTGCGTTTGAATGCGGCGCTGGATGCGGGCATCGACGGCATCACCCTAGCGGCGGGTCTGCATTTAGGTTCGTTTGGACTGATGGAAGCGCACCCACGCTTTCGTGAGGTCAAAATCGGCATCATCGTGTCGAGCTTGCGCGCCTTGCAGTTGTTCATCCGTAAAAACGCTCGCACGAATCGCCTGCCCGACTATGTGGTCGTAGAAGGCCCGCTCGCCGGCGGTCATCTCGGTTTTGGCATGGACTGGGCGCAATATGATCTCGCTACCATCGTCGCTGACATTCAAACCTGGTTAAGCGCCGAACAACTGGCGATTCCGCTCATTCCGGCCGGCGGCATTTTCACCGGCAGCGATGCCACCGCTTATTTAGAACAAGGCGCTGCCGCGGTACAAGTGGCCACCCGCTTCACCGTAACGCGGGAATGCGGTCTGCCCGATCCAGTCAAGCAGGAATATTACAAAGCCGACGAGGACGATATCGAAGTCAATGGCATCTCGCCGACCGGCTATCCGATGCGCATGATTAAAAGTAGTCCGGCCATTGGTGCCGGTACGCATCCCAACTGCGAATCGTTTGGCTACATCCTGGATGCCAACGGCCGCTGCGCCTACATCGACGCCTACAACCGCGAAGTTGCAGCCCACCCCGGTGAAAAGAAACTGCATGTTTGGGACAAAACCTGCCTTTGCACCCACATGCGTGATTTCGATTTATGGACTTGCGGCCATTACACCTACCGGCTGAAAGACACCACCATTAAGCAAGCCGATGGCCAGTACGCTTTATTAAGCGCCGAGCATGTTTTCCACGATTATCAATTCAGTAAGGACGGCAAAATTGCGCTGCCTGTTGGCTGAGCTGAGCTTAGGCTGACGTCAGGAAACCCAACCTACAACTCCCAGCTGCTCAGGGGGCGCAGCATTTCTCTCCGCGCTGCCTGATTCATTCGTCTTTCATTCGTCTTTCATTCGTCTTTCATTCGTCTTTCATTCGTCTTTCTTTTGATCAGCAAAATTCTTGTTACTCAAATGTCGATCCTGCCGCTGCATCAATTGTCGGGGCGGGGGGTGTTTTTGACTGAGCGGCGATCGTCTTCCTGGCAGCAGATCCTGCAGGGCCTGTGGTTTACCGCGTGCGCCGCTGGCTAAGTAATCCGCCAATAAAATCGCTTTGACAGCAGAAGCCATTTTTTCATCCCCCTCCGCCTCATCGCGCACTAAAACCAGATATTCAAACAACGCATCGACCAAATACTCCGGCGTCAATGCATGCGTTTTGCCGGTGCGCTGCCACAGCCAATCACTCAAGGCCAAGAAGGCATAAAACGGTGAAAATTCTTCACCGCCTTGGCTATTTTGCCTATTCGCAGCGGGCCTACTCACTGGAATTCGCAAAAGATGCTTGATCGTTGCATTAAAGCGGCCGGAGTTGGCCAGCAACTCCCAATAACGCGCAAAACGGGTAAAACGCAACAACGTATCTCGATCAACCGCGCCGGTTTGCTGAATGGTATAAGGCGGTTCCGTGTCATAAACCATGCCAAATTCAACGCTGTGCTGCGCAATTGGCGTGCCACGCAAGCGCTTTAAAATACCCAGTTGAATTTCATGCGGCTGTAGGGCGTAGAGACGATCAAACCCGTCAGCAAAGCTTTGCATGCTCTCGCCCGGCAAAGCAAAAATCAGATCAACATGTAAGTGGGCATGTGATTCAGCCAACAACCACCGTAAATTAGCTTCAGTCTTTTCATTATCTTGCTTACGCGCAATGCGCTGCTGAACCGCAACATTAAAGGTCTGCACCCCCACTTCAAACTGCAAAACGCCGGGCGGAAATTGCGCAATCATGTCTTTCAAGCGCGCCGGCAAATGATCTGGAATCACCTCGAAATGCACAAACAACGACTCTGCCGATGCAGTTAACCGCTGCAGAAAAAATTGCAAAATACGCACCGAAGTCTCAATTTTCAGATTGAAGGTTCGATCAACAAATTTGAATTTGCGCGCACCACGCCGGTAGAGTGCGTCCAACTGCACGAGGAACGCCTCCAATGGAAACGCCCACGCCGTTTTATCCAAGGCACTCAAGCAAAAGTGGCATTTATAAGGACACCCACGCGAAGCCTCCACATACAACAGCCGATGCGCGAGATCGGCAGCAGAATATTCATCGTAGGGCAACACCAGCTGATCCAGCGGCGCTTGCTCACCGGTGATTATTTTGCCTAGCGGTTGCACTCCAGACAGCTGCCCGTTCAATATCGCCTGGCACAGCTTGGCAAAACTCACCTCTCCCCAGCCGGTAATGACATAGTCAGCCCACTGAACAATGTCCTGTTCATCGGTTTCATGGCTGACTTCAGGCCCACCCAACACAATTTTCAGCTGCGGCCGTGCCGCTTTTAACAGGCGTAATACCGCCGTGGTCTGCAGAACATTCCAGATGTAAACACCAAATCCAATAATCTGCACGCCAAGCGCTTTTTGAGCAAGAGGTGGCGTATAGGCAAGAGGTGGCGTATAAGCAAGCGCTTCCGCATCCAGCGTCTGCAGTAATTCCTGCACAATAACCTCGGGACGCTGGGAAATCGTAAATTCACACAATACTGTTTGCGCGCGCAACGGCCCCATATTGGCCAGCAAATAACGCAGCCCAAGCGAAGCATGGATATATTTAGCGTTAAGGGTGGCCAGTACGATCACATTAATCCAGCCTGCACTTGTCTCGCACCTGGTCTTTCCTCAACGCCGCGCTGCCATCATCAAGCGCTTCATTTCGCGCACGGCATTTTCCCAGCCAACAAAAACCGCCTGCGCGACGATGGCATGGCCAATATTGAGCTCCTCCAGCGCAGGCAGCGCGGCAATCGCCTGCACATTGTGATAATGCAAACCATGGCCCGCATTCACCGCCAAACCGAGCGAAACGCCCTTTTCCACCGCCTGCACAATACGCTGCAGCTCGTGTTGCATTGCCGATGCAGTCAACGCATCGGCATAGCGCCCGGTATGAATTTCCACCACTGGCGCTCCCGCCGCCTGCGCCGCCTCAAGTTGCTGCGCATCCGCATCAATAAACAAGGAAACACGAATATCCGCCGCAGCCAAGGTCTGACAAGCCGTTTGCACGGCCGCAAACTGGCCGACCACATCCAGGCCGCCCTCAGTGGTTAATTCTTGGCGACGCTCAGGCACCAAGCAAACATCTTGCGGCTTAACTTTGAGCGCAATCGCCAGCATCGCATCGGTAACCGCCATTTCCAGATTCATCTTGGTTTGCAGCAACTCGCGCAAAATAAAAACGTCAGCATCCTGAATATGACGGCGGTCTTCGCGCAGATGCAAAGTGATGGAATCGGCGCCGGCCGCTTCCGCCAACAAGGCCGCCTGCACCGGGCTGGGGTAACGCGTGCCACGTGCCTGGCGCAAGGTAGCGACATGATCAATATTGACACCGAGTTTGATAAATTGAGCAGTTGGATTCATGATTTTTGCTGATCGAGTTGTTGCAGGTGAATAAGAAATTGTCGAGTTGCTAACGGCTTATCGCCGAGGTAATGCGCCAACAAGGCGCGCATCAAAATTTTGCCTTCAGCCAAAGTAAGCGGGTCAGCAAGATTACCGCAGCCTAAATCCAGCAAGGTTTTGCCGCGGTAGCCGCCATCATTGCGCTGCAAGGGAATAACGCCATGTGCTTCCTCGCCCAACGCAAAGCTGTAACGCATCGTCGCCGTCAACGCATCGCCATTAATTAAGTGGCTGAACGGCTGGGCATAGCCCAGTTCAGATAACAAATTGAGCTCAAAACGCCGCAAAATTGGCTCAACGTCAGTTTTTATATTTAAGTCGTTCAGAGCATGCGCATAAAAACCAAACAACGCTTCATGCGCATCGCCTTCCGGCAATAATCGCAACAACAGCTCATTCAGATAAAAGCCGCACATCAGCGCATGGCCGCGCAACATCAGGCTGCCCCCTTGCCATTCGGCCGCGTGCAAAGTACGCAAGGCAGTCTTGCCAAACCACGACAAAATGAGCGGCTGAAACGGGATCAAACGGGTTTTCAAGCTAGAACTCTGCCGTCGGGCACCGCGCGCCACCAAGCTCAGACGACCATGATGCCGCGACAGAACATCAACAATCAGACTGGTTTCTCGCCAAGGGCGACTATGCAGGACGAAGGCGGGTTCGCCGTCGATTTTTTCACTCACAACGCACTGACACCCGGATTATTCGTAACCGAACTGCTTGATCATGCGGCTATCGTCCGCCCACCCGCCTTTGACCTTGACCCAAACTTGCAGAAACACTTTTCGACCGAACAATTTTTCCATTTCAACACGCGCTTCACTGGCGATGCGCTTGATATGCCCACCTCCGCGACCCAGCACAATCGGCTTGTGCCCCTCACGATCCACCCAAATCACCGCGGAAATACGGAACATAGTGCCATCTTCTTCAAACTGTTCGAGCGTGACCGCCACCACATAAGGAATTTCGTCGCCGGTCAAACGGAAGACTTTTTCGCGCACAATTTCAGCCGCCAGAAAACGCGAGCTGCGGTCGGTGATGTCATCCTCGCCATACCAAGCCTCTCCTACCGGTAAATACGGTTTTAGAATGGCCGGGAGACGCAGTGCATCCTTCTCCTTTTCAGCACACAAGGGCACGATTTCTGCAAATTTGAATTGCTGCGCCATGCTTTCCAGAAACGGGAACAAGCGGGTTTTATCTTCCACCAAATCAATTTTATTGACGACTAACACCACCGGCTTATTACGCGGCAACAGCGGCAAAATGCGTTGATCGGCCTCGGTAAATTTACGCGCTTCAATCAACCACAGCACGACATCCACTTCCGACAACGCTTGCGTCACCGTGCGATTCATTGCGGAATTCAACGCGCTTTTGAATTGCGTTTGAAAGCCGGGTGTATCGGCAAATAGATATTGCGCATCCGCTTCGGTGCGCACGCCTAGAATGCGATGGCGCGTCGTCTGCGGTTTCGAAGAAACGATGCTGACTTTAGCGCCAACCAGTGCGTTCACCAGGGTTGATTTACCGACATTAGGTCGGCCGACTACCGCAATCACGCCCGTTTTAAATGCGGCTTGCAAACTTGCTGCCGACGTAGAAGTGGTCAAATTTTTTCCAGTTCATTCAAAGCCGCTTCCGCAGCCATTTGTTCCGCAGCTTTGCGGTTAGGGCCATGCCCGGATGTTTTCAATTTACAGACAGGAATACGACATTCAACATGAAACACTTGGGCATGCGCTTGGCCTGCCGTTTGCGTCAAAATGTAATCGGGCAAGCCCATCCGCCGCGGCTGCAACCATTCCTGCAAACGCGTTTTGGCATCTTTGCCCTGTTGGGCCGGGTTAATAGCATTCAGTTTTGCGTCAAATAGACGCTCAACAATAGCGCGCGCCACCTCAAACCCTGCATCCAACAAGGCAGCACCAAGCAAGGACTCCAGCGCATCAGCCAAAATCGAAGGACGTTGCGCACCACCACTTTTCAGCTCACCTTCACCCAGACGCAAATAGCGGCCCAGCTCCAGTTCCAGTGCAATTTCGTGCAGCGATTCCTGATTAACCAAATTAGCGCGCAAACGCGACAAACGGCCTTCCGGTTGATTGGGGAAACGTTGATAAAGCATCAAACCGACAACGCAGTTAAGCACGCCATCGCCGAGAAATTCGAGCCGTTCGTAGTTATGCGCGCCAAAACTGCGATGCGTCAACGCCTGAATCAGCAGGTCTTTCTGCTGCCAGACGTGCCCCAACCTGGCTTCTAACGGACTGGAAACTGCGCTCATTTAGTTCGATGAGGCTTCGGCATTGAAATCAAGACACAAACTAACCGGCCCAATAAATGCATTCTTAATGGCAAATACCACGCTAAGTTGCACACTGCCGGCAGATTTCTCCACCAATAAATCCTCGCTCCCCACGCTTTTGATATTGTTGAGTTGTAATTCTTTGACGAAGCGCGTGCGAATTTCGCTCTCGCTGAAATCGGCGGCGTTGGGTTGCTCAACAATATTCTTCATGATGCGTTGCACAGACCAATAATCGACATAACCCGGCACGATGCGCGATGCGGTATAGGCCAAAAAAATCATCAACATCATAAAAACCAGAACACCACTTAACGTAATGCCGCGCTGACCCTGCAATAAAGCGGATTTCATAATCACCTCATTCAATACTGTGGCCGATACGGGCCGGTAGCGAAAAAGACTTCGCGCTGTTCAGGAAGTCGTCGAAATTCCACCAAATAAAAAACGCACGACCAACAATATTCTGCTCCGGCACAAACCCCCAGTAGCGAGAATCGTTGGACGCATCGCGGTTATCGCCCAACATGAAGTAATGGCCATCAGGCACACGACAGGTAAAACCCCGTTCATGGTAAGAACAATTATCACGATAGGCGAAATTACCTTCAACCTGATGCAACATCACCGGCGGCATATCTTCCTGCACCATGGCAAGGTGCTGATGCTCGCCCAACTGTTCTTGCCACGTATCCGCCCGCACAAAGTTAAGCCCCTGCGCGGTGTACTCAAAAACACCTTGCGGCGTACGCTGAACCGCCTTCCCGTTAAGTATCAGTGATTTATCGCGATATTCAACCAAATCTCCCGGCACCCCCACCACCCGTTTGATGTAGTCAAGCGACGGATCACTGGGATAGCGAAACACCATGACATCACCGTTTTTAGGTGCGCCCAGATCAATCACCTTTTTATTAATGACCGGCAGACGAATGCCGTATTCAAATTTGTTGACCAGAATGAAATCCCCGATCAGCAAGGTTGGCAACATGGAGCCGGAGGGAATCTTGAACGGTTCGACCAAAAACGAACGCAACAGAAAAACAACCAGAATAACCGGGAAGAAACTCTTCGAATAATCAACCAACAACGGCAGCTTGGCTTCAGCCGCACGCGCCTTGGCAAAAAACAGATGATCTATCAACCAGATGACACCGGTGATCAGCAGCGCAACAAAAAGAATTAAGGCAAAATTCATGGTTATTTAACTTTAAAAGAGCGGCTGCGATCTATTTATCGCTTACCTGCAAAATCGCTAAAAAGGCTTCCTGCGGAATCTCAACGTTACCCACCTGCTTCATCCGTTTCTTGCCTTCCTTCTGCTTCTCCAGCAATTTACGCTTGCGTGAAATATCGCCGCCATAACACTTGGCCAGCACATTTTTACGCAAGGCTTTCACTGTTTCACGCGCGATGATGTGCGAACCAATCGCCGCCTGCACGGCAACATCAAACATCTGGCGTGGAATCAGCTCGCGCATTTTGGAAACCAGTTCACGGCCGCGATATTGCGAGGTCGAACGATGCACAATCAACGCTAACGCATCCACTTTTTCGCTATTGACCAGCACATCCAGCTTGATTAAATCATCGGCACGAAATTGTTTGAAGTCGTAATCGAGTGAAGCATAACCACGCGATGTCGATTTCAGACGATCAAAAAAATCAAGCACGACTTCATTCAGCGGCAAATCGTATTTCAACATGACTTGACGGCCCATATACTTCATATCAACTTGCGCACCTCGCTTAAGGTTACACAGGGTCATTACATTACCCAGATACTCTTCTGGCACCAAAATAGTCGCCGTGATGATCGGTTCACGAATTTCTTCAATCTTGGATAAATCAGGCAAGCGCGAAGGGTTTTCTACCTTCAACAACGAACCGTCTTTCATAATCACCTCGTATTCAACCGAGGGGGCCGTGGTAATCATATTCTGGTCGTACTCACGTTCCAGGCGTTCTTGCACAATATCCATGTGCAGCAACCCCAGGAAACCACAGCGAAACCCAAAGCCCAATGCCTGCGAAGTTTCCGGCTCAAACTGCAACGCAGAATCGTTCAATTGCAGCTTGGTGAGCGCATCGCGCAGACTGTCATATTCATGCGATTCAACCGGATACAGGCCGGCAAAAACCTGCGGCTTCACTTCTTTAAAGCCCGGCAGCGCTTCAGTTGCCGGCCGATTGGCCAAAGTTAACGTATCGCCCATTTTGGCGTGCTTGAGATCTTTGATACCGGCGATAACGAAACCGACCTCGCCGGCGGCAAGCTGGCCACGCGGCAGCGATTTCGGCGTGAAAACACCCAGGCTTTCCACCAAATAATCGACATTGGCCGCCATCAAGCGAACCTTGTCCTTCAGCTTTAAAACGCCGTCCACTACCCGCACCAGCATGACGACACCGACATAATTATCAAACCAGGAATCGATGACCAGCGCCTTCAAGGGCGCGTCCGCATCACCACGCGGCGGCGGAATATATTTGACGACGGCTTCCAGCACATCCTCAATGCCCAGGCCACTTTTTGCCGAGCAATGCACGGCATGATCCGCCGGAATGCCAACAATATCTTCAATTTCATGCACAACCCGTTCCGGATCGGCTGACGGCAAATCAATCTTGTTCAATACCGGGAAAACTTCGACGCCCAATTCAATGGCGGTATAACAATTAGCGACGGTCTGCGCTTCCACGCCTTGTGAAGCATCCACCACCAGCAAAGCGCCTTCGCAAGCAGACAAGGAACGCGAAACCTCATAAGAGAAATCAACGTGCCCCGGTGTGTCAATCAGATTGAGTTGATATTCCTGGCCATCTTTTGCCTTGTAGAGCAAGGCAGCGGTTTGTGCTTTGATGGTGATGCCGCGCTCGCGCTCTAAATCCATCGAATCGAGCACTTGCGCTTCCATCTCGCGATCGGCGAGTCCGCCACAGTGGTGAATAAGCCGATCCGCCAGCGTGGATTTGCCGTGGTCGATGTGGGCGATAATTGAAAAATTGCGTATCTGGGCGTTGCGCATGAAAACTTGAGGCACGTAAATGTGCGTCCGGGAAAGAGAACGGGCGCGGATTTTACCTGAAACAACCCAGACTTAGCCGGCTTGAAACCAAGCCCGGCCCAATTCACCTCACAAAAAAATTATGCCCCTCGCCTTCTTTCAATTCCCCGGCTGGAACCGGCATCACCGGTGAAAGGGTCGTTTGCTCGACAGCCGAAGGCGGCAACGGATCCGGCTTATCGATCTGCGGCGGCGGTGGCGCAGGCGGAGGATCAATCGGCTTGATTTCTTTCGGCATCGGTTTGGGGACTGCTTTCATTTTTAGCGTTCCTGCCGCAGAGCCGGCCTCTGAATGCGTGGCCGCACCGTTTGTTTTATCAGGCAACACACCTACTTTAGGCGCTTCACCCACCGCGCCAGCCACCTCGGCATCAAACGCTGCCGCCAACGCATCCCAGCTTGGCTCGACTTTTTCATCGCTCAAGACTAACGGCCGCAAAGCCGATTCCATATTCTTGATGATCTGCACGGCAATCGCACTAGTGAAATGAAAATCCTTGGCCGCCTCTCCGGGCACGAACACCGTCATCACGCCAAAAAACCGACTGCCCATATAAAAAGCAAAGGTCGCGGTCCGATTCATAACCTTCGACTCAATCACCGTGCCATTGGCCGCATAAACCTCCAAACGATGATCACCGGTACCGGTTTTGCCGCCTATCTCCATAGTAGAGCCGTCATTCCGCTTGAATGTCCCGCGTAAACGGCGTGCAGTGCCTTCTTCCACCACATTCGCCAGCGCACGCTTGACGATATGCGCGATCTCGGCCGGGAAAATATACTCCTCAACCGGGCGCTTACGCTTAAGAACACTGTGATAAGGCGTTTGCGCAGCGAATTCAATTCGCGTCAAAGTAACCGGTGCCAGCTTGATGCCGTCATTGGCAATGACCCCCATCAATTCAGCAAGGGCCGCAGGTCGATCCGCTGAGGAACCTATCGCAGTGGCATAAGACGGCACCAAACTACCAAACGGATAGCCCAGGCGACGCCAACGTTTATGCACTTCCTGAAATGCCTCAATCTCCAGGCGCGACAGAATACGGCTGTCTTGCGCATTCTTGTGGCTGGTATTCAGCAACCAGTTATAAACATCAATGCGATAAGTCGCGCTGGCATCGACAATTTCACTCCAGCCCGCGGCAGGGCGCACCCGCAAATACCCCACCAACCACAGTTCCAGCGGATGAATCTGAGCAATATAGCCTCGGTCAGATAAATCAAATTTATCCGGGCCATAGGTTTCAAATAAATATTCAAAATCGCCCTCGGTCAATGCGCCGGGGTTATTCATCCGACTTTTAATAAAAGTGGTGAAAGTACTAATGTCGGCCTTCGGCTCAAGATAACGATAAACCGCCGCCAGACGTTTAGGGTTGGCGGTAAGATGGTTAAGCAACGCGGCGGTGGATTCCTCCGGTTTCAGCCCTTTGTATTTTTTAATAAAACGCGCCAAATAAGCCTTACCCTCTTTATCGGCAAATTGTTTTAAATAGACGCTGCGCCGCGGATCATTCGGATCGGCCAGAATCTGCGCCGCCCCTTTCGGATCACGATAAATAAAGTGGCGCACAATATCGCGCATTAAACGAATGAACGGCAGATTGACCGAATTTCGCGTTGCCTCCCACATGTTAATGACTTTATGGTCATCATCAGAATGAAAGTTGGCAAAACGATGCACACCGCCGCCGGTAAAGAAAGGCTCTGCCGGGCTGGCCGAATATGGCCGAGACATGGCGGCCTCCAACATGGGCATGAGCGATTTATCGGATGCATTGGCGAGATAATTCACCGCCCAGTGCATTAACAAATCTTTTTCGGACACTTTTATCTTGCGTAAATTGGCCGCACTCAAACCAGAATATTGCTCATGCAATTCGGAAACCAAATGCAAATAAGTAATTAAGGTGCGCAGCTTGGCTGATGAACCCATATCTAATTTAGCGCCTTTATTGATGTCAAAGGGCTGATTCAAATTATCGGCTTGCACCCGGACCAAAGCACCATTTTCTGTATTTTCATGCAGGGTAAAACTATAAATTGGCTTCGATAAATCATTGTTTTGGCTGAGTAAATACGGGCCAAACAAACCTGACGCTTCAACCGCAACCGGGTCAGATAAACGCCGCAAGAATTGCGACACCGTCCGCTGCGTCGGGGCATGCAAAGTCGTGCTGATAGAAACATCCAACCGATCAAGGTCATACAGTCGAGAGACACCAATACGGCTCGATAACTCGATACGCATGGCATTGGCCGCTTTGTTTTCCACATAAGCGACCGCATCAGTCTTATTGGTTTTATTTTTTAACGTATTCTTTGAGTTATTTTTGTTGGATTTAAAAACAATGCGTTCACGCATGGCCGCCTGACTAAACGCAGGCGTAATAATATTGGCTTCCGCCAACAAGCGCAGATGAACATCAACCGCAGTATTCAATTTTTCGTGGCCCACCAACAAATAATAGGAAGGTTTACGCTGAGAAATCAACAGCCCGAGTACATGTTTAAATGCACGAGCCGCTTCGGGTGTTGTTTGGGGCGTCTTCAGTAACTGATTGACCCGATTAAAATCGAGCCCAAACCAAGCATGCAAACCATCGCCAACGCCATTGACTTCACCGAAACCCGGTGCCGCCGCCAATGGCACGGTATTCAGATAATCCAACACAATACGACGCCTGTTCTCGCGCGTGTCTTCGCCGTCGAGGTAAGCGCGCAACGACGCTGAAGCCATCTGGCGCAGCTTATCGCCTGCGGTCATGGTCAGCCCATCGGGTGAATGGCGATATTTCTCAATCTGAGTGGCCAACGTTGAACCACCGGGCACATTGCGCGATGAATCAATCGCTTGCAATCCCTTTTCCAGCACCGCCTGCCCAAGGCGATCCCACTCCACCGCCGGATTGCGCTGCGGATGATTGGGGTCGAGCAGTTCGCGATTTTCAATAAACAACAAGGTATTGGCGATCACCGCCGGCACAGCATTGAAATCGGCGTAGGCGAAGCGCGGATGCGGGCTGTCATACATAATTTCGCCGCGGCAATCGAGCAGCGTCAAGCCGGCAACCGACTTTTCCTTATACGGCATGAACAGGCCAAAATCGTCGATACGTGCCATGTCCGATGAAATGCGCGCCTGCTGCGTCACCTCAAAATCCTGTTCTTTCAGGCGCCGAATGAATTCAGGCAAGCCGACATAGCCCAGCCGAATATCGTATGGGCCGGCAGCAGGCGTGCGCAAATGGGTGTTTTCGCCCGGTGCCATCTGAAAGGTCAAGCGCTTGCCATAACCGGCCAGCACCATGGCCTGAAAAGGCGAAGCAATCAATTCATAGGCCGCCACCGTGGCACCGGCCAATAACGACAGAAAAATAAACACCCACAGCAAAGTATGGCGCTGGGGTTTCAGGGGCGGTAACTTACTTTCGTCCAACGGAGGTAACTTGGTATCAGGCAACGTCAAACTTCTCCCAACCAATCACGCGGGCGCAGAAAATCGCTGTACAAACGCGCTTCTTCCGAGCCGGCTTCAGGCTGCCAATCGTAACGCCATTTCACAATCGGCGGCATCGACATCAAAATAGACTCGGTACGCCCGCCGGATTGCAAACCAAACAAGGTACCCCGATCAAACACCAAATTGAACTCGACATAACGCCCGCGCCGATAGGCCTGGAAATCACGCTCCCGCTCGCCGTAGGGCAACTCGGCGCGACGTTCCAGAATCGGCGCGTAGGCCGCGAGAAAATGATCGCCGACCGATTCGACCAAATTGAAACAGTGTTCAAAACCGCCTGCCGATAGATCATCAAAGAAGATGCCGCCAATACCACGCGGTTCATTGCGATGTTTGAGGAAGAAATATTCATCACACCATTGCTTGAAGCGAGGGTAATACGTGGTATCAAACGGATCGAGTGAACGCTTGCACATCGCATGAAAATGCACCGCATCTTCGGTGAAACCATAATAAGGCGTCAGATCCATGCCCCCGCCAAACCACCAAACCGGTGCCTCGCCCGCCTTCTCGGCCACGAAGAAACGGACATTCATATGCGAAGTCGGCGCATAGGGATTGCGCGGATGCATCACCAAGGAAACGCCCATCGCTTGCCAGCGTCTGCCGGCCAACTCTGGCCGATGCGCAGAAGCGGAAGGCGGCAATTTATCCCCCTTGACATGCGAAAAATTGACACCGCCCCGTTCAAGTACATTGCCTTCTTCCACCAGGCAGGAAAGCCCCCCACCCCCTTCGGGCCGCTCCCAGCCATCGCGCCGAAAGGTTTTTCCATCTATCTGCTGCATGCGCTCAACAATGAGTTGTTGCAGCCCCAGCAAAAATTCTTTCACGCGTTCCGTGTTCATCATTTCAGTATTCATAAGCGCGGTGTTCACCCTCTCATTGTTCAACGTTGTGCAAAATAGGCCCCAGCAAAAGTGGCGCGATTTTAGCTGGATTCAGTCATTTATCCTTGTAGAAGGCGATGAAATCAAAAAATCAACCGGCCTTGGCAGTGTTCGATCAAGTCATGTTCAAGGATAATCGACTTGTTAAAGTCCACTTTAACAACATCCCAACTTAATAATTAAACCTTAATTTCCATGACAGACAGCATCTCCACCCACACCCCCATGATGCAGCAATATTTACGCATCAAAGCCGAACATGCCGGCATGTTGCTGTTTTATCGCATGGGCGATTTTTACGAATTATTTCATGAAGATGCGGAAAAAGCGGCCCGCCTGCTTGACATCACACTCACCACGCGCGGCGCTTCAAATGGACAACCCATCCGCATGGCAGGCGTTCCCTATCACGCTGCCGAACAATATCTAGCAAAGCTGTCTGCACTAGGCGAATCCATTGCTATCTGCGAACAAGTCGGCGACCCCAAAACCAGCAAAGGCCCGGTAGAGCGCAAAGTCATGCGCATCGTCACGCCCGGCACCGTGACCGATGACGCCTTGCTGGACAGCAAACGCGATGCAGTCATGCTGGCGATTACCCCGGTAACTTCCATGCTGTCCGCCACGCGTGATGGCATAAGCCCAACACAAGCCAAAACACGTCAAAAAAATACGCTTATTGCTTTGGCCTGGTTCACATTGTCCAGCGGGCGATTTGCCGCCAAAATTATCCCGGCTGAACGGCTGGGGGCCGAATTAGTGCGGCTGAGTCCAACCGAAATCCTGCTACCTGAAGGCTATGCCCACCCCGAGATAAATACCGTCAAGTGCGCACTCACCCGACGGGCAGATTGGCAATTTGACGCCGAGCGTGGCCGCCGCTTGTTAATGGATCAATTTGCCGTTGCCGACCTCACCGCGTATGGCATTGAGGATCAACCGGCGTTGCAAGCCGCCACCGGACTGATCCTGGAATACGCACGCCATACTCAGCAAGCCGCGCTCCCCCACATCACCAGCCTAAGCCTGGAACGCGACAGCGAATATGTCCTTCTGGACGCGGCAGCACGGCGCACCCTGGAAATCAGCGAAACCCTACGCAACGAGCCGGCCCCTACGCTATTTTCCGAGCTGGATGTGTGCGCGACCGGCATGGGCAGCCGCCGCCTGAAACATTGGTTACATCACCCACTCCGGGACCGCGTCGTATTAAGGCAACGCCAAGCCGCAATTGCCGCAGTTATCATGCTGCCCGACTGCATCCGCAGTGCGCAGGCCGCGTTAAAAGGCATGGCAGATCTCGAACGGATTGCTGCGCGTATTGCCCTCAAAAGCGCACGCCCACGCGATCTGTCTGGCCTGCGTGATAGCCTGTTACGCCTGCCACTATTACAGGATGCACTGCAAGAAGCCGGCCCAGATTTAGCCGACCTCATTGAACGTCTCATTTACCCGGCTGATTCTATCGACCATCTCAGCCGTGCCATCAAGCCAGAACCCGCTGTAGTGCTGCGTGAAGGCGGCGTCATTGCGGAGGGTTTTGATGCTGAACTCGACGAATTGCGCGCCCTGCAATCCGATTGCGGCAGTTTTTTACTGGACATGGAAAAGCGCGAACGTGAGCGCACTGGCATTGCCACCTTACGTGTTGAATACAATCGTGTTTCCGGCTTTTTCATTGAAGTTGGCCGCGCGCAAGTTGACAAAATCCCCGCCGACTATCACCGGCGGCAAACCCTTAAAAACGTCGAACGTTATCTGACACCCGAATTAAAGGCGTTTGAGGATAAATTTTTATCTGCAGCCGAGCGCTCACTGGCACGCGAAAAATACCTGTATGAACAATTAATCGAACATCTGCTTAACCAACTCAGCGACTTACAGTCCGTCGCCGCGGCGGTAGCAGAAGTCGACGTGTTAACCAGCCACGCGCAACTTGCCAGTGAACGCCGCTATATCGCCCCGGAATTTAGCGCACAGTGGGGCATTGCCATTCAAGGCGGCCGACATCCGGTCGTCGAAACCCGGGTTGATGCCTTTATCCCGAACAATCTCCAACTTGATCCGACGCGGCGCATGCTATTGATTACCGGCCCTAACATGGGTGGAAAATCCACGTATATGCGGCAAATTGCGCACATTGTCTTACTGGCGTGCTGCGGCCTTTATGTGCCGGCACAGAGTGCAGTGATCGGCCCGGTTGACCAGATTTTTACGCGGGTAGGATCCTCAGATGATCTGGCCGGCGGCCGCTCCACCTTCATGGTAGAAATGACCGAAACGGCAGGAATTTTGCATGGCGCGACCGAACACAGCCTAATTTTGATGGACGAAATTGGTCGTGGCACCTCCACGTTTGACGGGATCAGCATTGCCTGGGCAGTTGCACGTCATATGGCAGAGAAAACCCGCGCCTATACCCTATTTGCCACCCACTATTTTGAATTGACTCAACTCAATCAAGACTACAAAACACTGGCCAATGTGCATCTGGATGCGGTCGAAACCGCGGCAGGGCTGACATTTTTACACGCGGTCGAAGAAGGGCCCGCCTCGCAAAGTTACGGCTTGCAAGTTGCTCGCTTAGCCGGCGTACCGGCACAAGTTATCAATGCCGCACGACGCAAATTAGCATTACTGGAAAATCAGCAAATAGTGCCGTCCAATCAGGGCGATCTATTTGCCCCGCCACCACCGCCGCCAGAACCAACAGCAAGCCCGATCCTGGAACAACTGGCGGCAATCAACCCCGATGAACTTAGCCCGAAAGAAGCGCTAGAAACACTTTACGCTTTATACCGCTTGCTTTAATGGAATAATCCTTAAACACTATTGCGCCATTCTGTATCATCACCGTCAAATAAACGGGTCGCTTCAGGTGACCCCCAACTTCCGGCCGGGTAGGTATGAATGTAATCGCGTTCCTGTGCCCAGTATTTCAAGATCGGGTCCACCACGCGCCAAGCCCATTCAACCTCGTCGAAACGGATGAATAAAGTACGATCCCCTTCAATGACATCAAGCAATAATGCCTCATAAGCATCTAATGGATGCTCGTCTGAATTACGAAAACAGGCATTCAATTTAACGACGCGCGTATTCATATCCAAACCAGGTTGCTTGGCATGAATCTCCAGATGCATGCTTTCTTCGGGTTGAATCGATAACACTATCCAGTTCGGCTCCAATGTTTCCAGCGGTGTTTCGCGAAATAATTGCTGTGGTGGATGCCGTAAACGCAGTGCAATCATCGACATCGATTTATGCAAGCGCTTGCCGGTGCGCAAATAGAAGGGCACGCCACGCCAGCGCCAGTTATCAATATAAAACTTGGCCGCCGCAAACGTCTCGGTCACCGAATCCGACTCGACACCCGCTTCATCCTGATAACCTGGTACATCCTTACCATTAACCACGCCCGCCTTATATTGCGCCCGGAACGCATGCGCATGCACGGAGCCTCTTGAGATCGGTCGAATTGAGCGCAACACTTTCACTTTTTCATCGCGCAACGCATCGGCCTCCAGCGCGGGCGGCGGTTCCATGCCAACCAGCGTCAACAATTGCATCAAATGATTCTGCAACATATCGCGCAAGGCCCCCGCCTTGTCGTAGTAATCGGCTCGCTTCTCTATGCCGACATTTTCCGCCACGGTAATCTGTACATGATCGATGTAATTGCGATTCCATAATGGCTCAATCAAGGTGTTGGCGAAGCGAAACACCAGCAAATTCTGTACGGTTTCTTTACCCAAATAATGATCAATACGGAACACCTGACTTTCATCGAAATAACGGTGCAACAACTGATTCAACATGTGCGCCGATTCAATATCAACGCCGAAGGGTTTCTCCACCACAATCCGATGCAATCCGCGCGGCTTGGAAAGGCCGGCACCATCCAGATTCTTGATAACCGCCGAAAAATCACTTGGTTTAATCGCCAAGTAAAAAACCACGTTGGAGCAGACACCTAATTTAGGCTTAGCGAGGACATCCTTCAGATCATGATAAGCCTGTGGGTCATTCAACTCACCGCGCAAATAATCAAAGCGGCTAACGAAACGCGCCAGTGCATCGCCTTCTGCCTGCACTTTCTGTACTAATAACGCCTGCACATTTTCACGCCAACTGACATCACTAAAATCACGCCGACCAAAAGCAACAAAATTAAGGCCTTCCGGCAGCTTACCGGCCAACTCAAGCCGATACAAAGCAGGCAACAATTTGTTGGAAGCCAGATTACCGGTTGCCCCAAAGATGACAAAATTACACGGGGGTAAAGGGGTTTCCTGATCAAACATAACAGAGGACTCCTGAATAATTTGAGCGCTTAATCAAGTCTCGCTCCCCGACTTAACCGCATGCCCGCCAAAGCCCTGCCGCATCTTAGCCAACATCTGGTTAGCAAAATCACCCTTGCCTTGGCTGGCAAAGCGGCTCATCAACGCCAGGGTCATCACCGGTGTGGGCACGCCTAGGTTGATGGATTCCAGCGCGGTCCACCGTCCCTCACCCGAATCGGCCACCACCGGCGCAATGCTGTCCAACTTCTGATCGCTCTGCAGAAAATCCGCTGACAGATCAAGTAACCAAGAGCGCACCACCGAGCTATGCCGCCAGAGCTCAGCAACGGCGGCAATGTCGAGGTCAAACTCTTGCTTCGCACTCATCAAAGCAAATCCCTCAGCAAGAGACTGCATCATTCCGTACTCAATACCATTATGAACCATCTTAGTAAAATGTCCTGCCCCAGCAGGGCCTGCATGTAACCAACCGGTTGCTGGCGTCGGGGCCAAGGCCTGCAAAATCGGCTGCAAACGTGCTACGTCCGCCGTATCACCCCCAGCCATCAAGCAATAACCATTAGCCAGCCCCCAAACGCCGCCCGAAACCCCCACATCAACAAATTTCACACCAAAATGACTCAAATCAACCGCGCGCCGCTGAGCTTCCTGATAAAAGCCATTCGCACCATCAACCAACAAATCCCCCGGCTTCAGCGTGCCAGCCAATTGCAGAATCGCATCCTCGGTCGCCTCACCCGCCGGTAACATCAACCAGACCATACGCGGAGCAGGCAGTGCATCAACCATCTCCTGCACGCTGCGGCAAACGACGATGTTTTCCTCTTCGGCAGCCAGATTTTCTGTCACCGCATGACTGCGATTGAGCGCACAAACGCGAATTCCACTACGGGATAATCTCCGCGCCATATTACCACCCATACGTCCTAAACCATAAAGTCCAATTTCCAGCATTTTTCACTCCATTATCAAAGCTAAAAGAATCGACAACACGCGGTTTATCGTCAAAGATATAACGCAAAAGCACGCGCGACGAATTCATCTTACACGACAAGAAAGCTAGAATCGGGTGAGTCAAGGAGAATTCAATGCCCACCAACGCAACGCCAAACCCGCCGTCCCCGCAACCCGTTTTTTGCTTGATGGGCCCGACGGCAAGCGGTAAAACCGATTTGGCCGTCTGGCTGTGCCAACGTTTTCCGCTGGAAATTATCAGTGTGGATTCCGCCTTGGTGTATCGCGACATGAATATTGGCACCGCAAAGCCGGGGCCAGCAACGCTCAAACTTGCACCACATCATTTAATAGATCTACTCCCCCCCACTGAAGCCTATTCCGCTGGCCGCTTCAAACAGGATGCCGCAACCGTCATGGCTGACATTCGCGCACGCGGCAACCTCCCCTTGCTAGTCGGCGGCACGATGCTGTATTTTCGCGCCCTGCGCTATGGACTGGATAACTTGCCGCCGGCTGACCCAGTCATACGTAATAAGCTGGAAGCTCAAGCCGCAAAAGAGGGTTGGCCCGCCTTACATGCAGAACTGCTGCGACTTGATCCGGAAACCGGCGCGCGTTTACAACCGAACGATGCCCAGCGCATTCAACGCGCGTTAGAACTCTGTTTAAGCACTGGCCAAACAATGTCAGCGTTACTAACCCAACAAACGCACATTAAACCGTCTACACAAAATACTGATACACACACTGATAACTGGCAGGAATTTTCCCTTTTTCCGACGGATCGCGCTTGGCTGCACCACCGCATCGAAGCTCGCTTCGGCCAAATGTTGGAAGCGGGGCTGGTTGACGAACTCATCACGCTACGCCAAAAATATGCACTTGATGCCAGCCTTCCTGCCATGCGCTGCGTGGGTTACCGTCAAGCTTGGCAGTATTTATCCGGAGAAATCGATGCAAGCGAACTTCATAACCGCGGCAGCGCAGCGACTCGACAATTGGCCAAACGCCAGCTCACGTGGCTGCGCAGTTGGCCTAACGCCAGCAAACTCGAACCTGATGCGGCCATTAGCCGAGAAATTCTGGCGCAAGCAATTGCCAAACAGCTTAATTCATCAACAAAACCGGCGGGGCAATGAATTTCCCACGCCCTTCCCGATATAGAATCAGCGACTTGGATTTTTCTTTTTTTTCCGATTTTCTTCATTTCTAAAATGACCATGCTCCGCAAACTCACGCAAAAACTGGCCACTGTTGCCACCTTAATCCTGCTTTTATTGCCCACCACGAGCCTGCAAGCTGCCGCGCCACCCACCGAGTTACTGATTTATTGTGGTATCACCATGGTAAGGCCAATGACGGAAATTTCACGCCTGTTCGAGCAACAAGAGAATGTGAAAATCAAACTGGCTCAAGGCGGTTCCGAAGATCTCTATCAAAGTTTGAAGAAGAGTCACGTCGGCGACCTCTATCTGCCGGGCGAACCCACTTACCGTACTAAATATGAATCCGAAGGCTTACTTGGTGAAATGGTGACCGTAGGTTACAACCAGCTTGCCATCATGGTTAAAAAGGGAAATCCCAAAAACGTGAAAAGCGACCTAAATGAGCTGTTACGCGATGATCTGAGCATGATCATAGGCAACGCGGAATCTGGCAGTGTCGGCAAAGAATCAAAAGATGTGCTTGAAGCGGCGGGCATTTACACACAGGTTATTAATGCCAGCATTTACCTGGCACCCGATTCACGCGGCCTCAATAACGCCATGAAAAACGGAGAAGCCGATGTCATCCTGAACTGGCGCGCTACCGGCTTCTTTCCTGACAATGCCAAAGTGGTCGATGTCATCAGCATCAATCCCAAAATGGCCAAACCGCAAGCGCTCTTGCTCAACATGCTAACCTTCTCCAAAAACAAGGCATTAGCTAAACGGTTCATGACCCTAGCCGCCAGTGAACAAGGCCAAGCCGTCTTCCGTAAATTTGGTTTTCTGGATAATAAAAGCGCAAGCAAATAACGTCGCCGTTCAGCCATGATGAAATTACCCAACGACTTCACCGGCACGGACATACAGTCCTCCCGTTTTCTCTGGCTGATTGGCATTTTTGTCTTCAGTCTGATGTTGGTCGTTGGGTTAAAAATGTTTTTTTCGCATCTTTATGATGAGTTGGATGGACGCAACGAAAATGAGCGCGCCCGCCTGTTCATCGGTGAAGAGCTGGTCAGCACCTTGTTGATTATCGAAAAAGACGTTTATCAAATGACATCGCTGAGCCATGCCACCGCTCAAAACCGGCTGGAACAGCATATCCGTGAGCACATCAGCAAGATGCGCCATGATTTAAACGCATTAAAACAAGGGGGCTCGGTTAAAAAAGTCGTTTATCTCAATGTCGAAGGCCATGATCAAATGGTCCGTACAATGCATTATCAGCCTGATCCAGAAGCACACGGATATATCATGGAGCTGATTGAAATAGAGCCCCTGCTAGATCAATTGATGAACAAGGTACAAACACTACGTACTTTGGTTAATCAACGCAGCCAACTTCGCAACGAAAAAAACGTAACAAAGCTGTTTGAGCTAGAACAGGAAATTTCTATTTACGTTAAACATATTCCACCCTATTTTTTTCGCCTGAAAGAAAACGCTAACCGCCTGTTCTTCGATAGCAACGACCGCCTGAAGGAATTGGAACGCCAATTTGCTGCGCAACGGGAAAATTTCAAACTCACCGAAATGTCCCTGATCATTTTGATCATCGTGCTGTCAACCTTAGCCGGCATCAGTTTTGCCCGCAAAATCAATGCGGCCAACCAGCGCTTGCAACATACGCTGGATGAAATGCGCGCAGCCAAAGAAGAAGCGGAACGCGCCAGCCGGGCAAAATCTGATTTCGTCTCCCGCATGAGCCACGAACTGCGTACCCCAATGAACGCTATTTTGGGGTTTGCCCAATTGCTGGAAAGCGAAAAACTGACGCAAGAACACCGCGATTACGTCAACGAAATTAATCGCGCTGGCGTGCATTTACTTGAGTTAATCAACAAAGTCCTTGACCAAGCCAAAATTGAAGCAGGGCAGATGACCATTGAGCACATTGCCTTCAATCTACGCAGCACCTTAAGTGAAGTTGCTGCCATTGTTTCGGAACGCGCCAAAGCTAAAAACCTTGAATTGCGCTTTTTTACCGCTCCGGACTTACCCGCCGGCATCCTGGGTGACCCGACCCGACTACGGCAAGTTTTAATCAACTTGATCGGAAATGCCGAAAAATTTACCCAACAAGGCCGCCTTGAGGTTCGCGTGGAACCGATCGACGAAGGCACGCGCATTCTGTTCAGCGTACAAGATACCGGCATTGGCATGGATGCAGCAGGACTGAAACGCCTGTTCCAGTCCTTTGCGCAAGCTGACGAATCCATGACGCGCAAATTTGGCGGCACGGGTTTGGGTTTGAAGATTTCGCAAGATCTAGTACATGCCATGGGAGGCGAGATCCAAGTTGAAAGCGAGCCGGGCAAAGGCAGCCGTTTCTGGTTCAGCCTGCCCGCCATTGCTGCGCCGGTGCCGGAGGAGGCGTCAGAGCGAGTGCCGGAGCGGGTGCCAGAGCGGCGGCCATCCTCTGAACAAATACAAACTCCTGAAGTAAATCCCTCCTCTAATGCGGCTGTGACTTCAGCAATTCAGCCCTTAAATGGCCATGTTTTGCTGGTAGAGGATAATCGGATTAATCAAATGGTTGCCACCCGCATGTTGAGCAAACTCGGCTTGACTTACGACGTAGCCAATCATGGCGGCGAATCCTTACAACGCCTGCAAGAACGCGACTACGACCTGATCCTGATGGATATGGAAATGCCAGAAATGGACGGCCCTGAAGCCACACGCCGGATTCGCGCCATGGAGGCGGAAACCGGCAAAAAACGCATCCCGATCATTGCCATGACCGCCAATGCCATGCACGAAGATCGTGACCGCTGCCTCGCCAGTGGCATGGATGACCACGTGCCCAAACCTGTTGAAATGAACAAACTACGTATATTGTTGCAACAATGGATGAATTAAAGCGGTATTAACTCTGATAACAGCGGTATTAACTCTGATAACAGCGGTATTTAACTC
>CAYWXO010000014.1:0-4993 GCA_964462255.1 uncultured Thiobacillus sp.
TGCTTGAACGGTTGGAATGGGACGTGGGTGGTGATGTCGGCTACTCGCTGGACCGGAGAACGCGCAATGCCGTGCTGCTGGGATGGCAGCACGATGTGGATGTACATGGATTTCAAGCCAGTTTGCGACGGGATGATGATTCGCAATTTGGTGTGCACGACACTGGCATGGCGGGTTATGCACGTAGTTTTTCGCCGCATTGGCGGGGAACGGTTTCTTACGCAACAGCATTCCGCGCACCCTCTTTCGATGACCTCTACTGGCCGGGATCGGGTAATCCCGCGCTGGAACCGGAGCGCGGTCGAAACATTGAAGCAGGCGTGCGTTACACAGAAAAAGATCGTCAATTTGGCGCTTATATCTATCGCAACAAGGTGCAGGATCTGATTCAGTGGGCCCCCACCGGGCCAAGCGGAAACTGGCAGCCGTCGAATATTGCCAGTGCGGATTTGCGCGGCATGACCTTGTCTTGGCAGCAAACACTCGGCAACTATGGTTTGCGAGCCAGCCTTGATTTGCAAGATCCTGAGGATGCTTCGACAGGCAATCAACTCATTTTGCGCTCGCACAAACACGCGAACCTGGGTCTGGACCACTTTGCCGGCAACTGGAAGTGGACGGCAGATTGGCAGTTGCAAGGAGAGCGCTTCAACGATGCGGCAAATACCGTTCGCCTGAGTGGCTATGGCCTGCTGCACCTCTCCGCCACGCGTGAACTATCACGCGACTGGGTGCTGCAGGCACGCCTGGAAAATGTGCTGGACAAGGATTACGAGCGCTCATCCGGGTACAACACGCCGGGCCGCAACCTCTTCATGTCCTTGCGCTATCAACCCAAGTAGTCCCACATGTCCTCGGAAACCGCATGACTGACAAAGCCGAACGCCACGCCGCGCGCATGGCCAAGAAGAAAGCCGTGATTGATGCCGCCACCGCCAGCGCCGACCAGGAAAAGGGGCTGTTGCTAGTGCTGACCGGCAACGGCAAAGGTAAATCCTCCTCCGCTTTCGGTATGGTGGCGCGAGCGCTGGGCCATGGCATGAACGTTGGCGTGGCGCAATTCATTAAGAGTCGAACCGATACCGGCGAGGAAGCCTTTCTAGGCAAGCAGAGTGGTGTCGAGTGGCATGTGCTGGGCGAGGGTTTCACCTGGGACACGCAGAATTTGGCGGGCGACATCGCTACCGCCAAACGCGGTTGGGAAGTTGCGCGGCGCATGCTGGCTGATCCGGCGATTCATCTGGTCGTGCTGGATGAGCTGACCTATTTACTCAGTTATGGCTGGCTGGATGCGGCGAGTGTGCTGGCTGATATAGCTGCGCGGCCGTCGCAGCAGCATGTTGTCGTCACCGGCCGCGCGGCTGTGCAAGCGCTGCTTGATGCCGCCGATACGGTCAGCGAAATTGCGGATGTGAAACATGCCTATCGGGCTGGCATTAAAGCGCAACCAGGGATTGATTGGTGAAAAAGAGCGTTTTAATGAAAAGTGCGTTTTAAGGTGAAACGCCGACGTGCCTTTGGGGTGTTAGGTCTGCTGGCCTTTACGGCCCTCCTGAGTCTGTTGATAGCGTTAGCCGTTGGCAGTGTTCCGCTGTCGCTGGGCGAAGTGGCGGCTGCGCTGTTGTTTTTCGCCCATGGAGACGCGCCGAATTTAGCCCGCGAGGTGGTGTTCAGTTTGCGTTTACCGCGCGCATTGTCCGTATTTGCCTGCGGTGGACTGCTGGCTTTATCGGGTGCGCTCATGCAAGTTTTGCTGCGTAATCCCCTAGCTGACCCTTATGTGCTGGGGATTTCTGGTGGGGCGGCGGTGGGCGCACTGGCTGCCATGTTGCTTGGTTTTGGTGGCGGTGCGGCTTTTGGCTTGGGGTTGCAAGCGGCCGCATTTATCGGTGCGCTGGCGGCAACAGGATTGGTATTTGGTTTGGCGCGCGGCGACGGCAGTTGGACGCAAACACGGTTGCTGTTGACTGGCGTTATCGTTGCGGCTGGTTGTGGTGCAGCGGTAGCATTAATGCTTTCGCTTGCGCCAGAGCAGCAGTTGCGTGGCATGTTGTTTTGGTTGATGGGGGATGCCGGCGAAGCGACAGCCCCTTGGTTGCCGTTGTTCATTTTGGCCATGGGGTTGAGCATTGCTTTGTTTTTTGCGCACGAACTTAATTTGTTGACCCGCGGCGCGGTGATGGCTGCGACCTTGGGCGCGCATGTGCCGCGTCTGCGCTTGCTACTGTATTTTCTCGCCGCGCTGTTGACCGCCACGGCGGTGACCAGTGTCGGGAGCGTGGGCTTTGTTGGCTTAGTGGTACCGCATGTGGTGCGGCTGGCATTGGGCAATGATCAACGGCTGTTGTTGCCGGCGGCGACACTGGCCGGGGCCGCCTTATTAACCTTAGCTGATACCTTGGCACGAAGTGTGATTGCACCGCAGCAATTGCCGGTGGGGGTGTTGACGGCCTTGATTGGCGTGCCGGTTTTTTTGTTTTTATTGGCCCGGTCACCGCGTCTTGAGCGTGCATGACTACTCGTATGACTACACTCGTTAAGCCTCCCTTGTTAGCCGCGCGTGATCTGGCTGTTTCCATTGCCGGTAAACCGATAGTACAGCAGTGGTATTTTGCTTTGCATGCCGGTGAGCGCTTGGCCATTCTTGGCCGTAATGGTGTTGGTAAATCGACGTTGCTGCATACCTTGGCGGGATTGCACGCTGCCGATGCGGGGGACATTGAATTAGCCGGTGACCGTTATGCCACCTTGGGGCCGCGTTGTGCTGCCCGTTTGCGGGGTTTGTTGCCGCAGCATCAGGCCGATGCATTTGCCGCCAGCGTGCTGGACAGTGTGTTGATTGGACGCCATCCCTATCTTTCGCGCTGGGATTGGGAAAGTGCTGCCGATGAAGAACTGGCGCATGCCGCCTTAACCGCAGTGGGATTAGCGGATCTAGCCGCACGATCGCTGCATACCTTATCCGGCGGGGAGCGTCAGCGCGTTGCTTTAGCTACCTTATTGGTGCAACAGCCTAAGGTTTATTTGCTTGATGAGCCGTTAGCGCATCTCGACCTTAATCATCAAATTGGCATGCTGAGCTTGATGAGTCAGCGCGTACAGGTTGAACAGGCCGCGGCAGTGATGGTGTTGCACGATGTTAACTTGGCGGCACGCTTTAGCGATAAAACGCTGTTGCTTTACGGTGCCGGTGAATACGAATTTGGCGACAGTGAAGTCATGTTGAATGCGGAGCGGCTATCGCGTTTGTATGATTATCCTTTGCGGGTTATTGAGTCAGATAATCGCGCTTGGTTTATACCTAAAATAACCTGATTATTATTAATCTGAAAACCGTAGTTGCAGTTACCGTAGTAGGTTGGGCTGAGGTACGAAGCCCAACATGGTGGCGGTTGTTGGGCTTCGTACCTCAGCCCAACCTACAATTAAGGCACTGTCCGGCGTGCGCGTGCTGTTTCCAGGTGTTGGCAAAGCAGTTCAGCGCCATCCAGCAGGCGTGGAGTGGGACGTTGCATTAAATCGGCGGGAACGTGAAACAGATTATTGTGGCTTACTGCTTTTAGTTGTTTCCATTTGCGCCATTCGTTCAAGCCGATAGGGGTTGCGTAGCCCATGCCGCTGGCGATGATGGCTTCCGGGTTGGCCGCCAAGACTGCTTCCAGGCTGACGTTGGGTGACTTGGTTTTGAGTTCGGCGAAGATGTTTTTTCCACCACATAGGGTAATCACTTCGCTAATAATTTGGCTGCCGCCGACGCTCATGAGCGGTTGATGCCAAGTTTGGTAGAACACGGCGACTGGCGGACGGCTTGCATAGCGTTGATGTAACTGTTGCCAGCGTTGGCGAAAATCGGCGGCAGCCTGGCGCGATTGTGCTTCGCTGCCGGCCAACAGGCCGAGTTTTTCCAGATTTATCGGGATGTCGGCCAGTCGATCTGGCTGCGTTTGATAAACGGTTAAGCCCAGGCTAGCCAAGCGTTGCACGAAGCGGGTGATGTTGCCGCTTTGCCAAATTACCACTAAGTCTGGCTTAAGTGCGACGATGCTTTCCAGATCGGGGCGGGCGAAGTCGCCGACTTGCTTGATCCGCTTGGCGGCTTCCGGGAAATCACTGTATTCAACGACGCCGACCAATCGTTCGCCTGCACCGGCGGCGAATAAATTTTCCGTGGCATGCGGTGCCAAACTGACGATGCGCCGCGCCGGCGCGGCCAAACGCACGCTGGCACCGGTATCGTCTTGCAGCACAATTTCGGCTTGGGGTTTTCCTTGTGCCGCGGCCGGATTCAGCAAGCCGAGCAGTAGCAATAACACGCTGCCGGCTAAATTTTTCTTTAGATTTTTCTTTAGATGCATTAGGTTAGCGCGGAGCACTAAGGAGTAAGGTCCAAGCGCCGCTAGCATTGGGTCTGCCTAGCAAGCTGAGCGCCGGCAAGTACACTTTGCTGCGTTCATCTGATGGTGGGGTAAGCAATAGTCTGCCATCTAGGCCTTGGGTAAATGAGTAATCAATATTGCCGGCGATGTTGAGCGCACCTTGCAGGGTTTGGATGTTGATGAGCGCACGGCGGCCATCCGGTGCGCTGCTTAAGTTGGCGCGGTAATCCCCCATCGGCGCGGCGACTAAGCCACTGCGTGCATTAAGCCAATGGATGGTGGCTTCGCCATGGATTCTTTTTGGGCTTAGATGTAAATCAGGTATGTCAATGGTAATGCTGCCTTTCGGTTGCAACAGACTGAGTGGGCGCGACGCAAAGCCTAGCAGAGCAGCGTCTAATTCTCCCTGAACTGATTTCAGGTTATACCCTTTGCGACTAAGTAAAAAATAGCCGTTCAATTGCTGCGCTACACGCGTTAACTTGAATTGGATACCGAGGCGACCATTCAGGAGTTCTGACGGTAACCATTGCCAGGCCAGGCTACCCAGCTCGATATGTTCGTTCTCAATTTTCCAGGTGATGCGTTCGATGTTGCCCTGCCAAGGATGCCCACTG
>CAYWXO010000014.1:5093-29481 GCA_964462255.1 uncultured Thiobacillus sp.
GAAGATGGCGACCCTACGCTGGAGGTGGCGCGGCGAGATTTCACCGGGTTATCCTCGTAAGGGTGGCTTTTACACGCACGTGCCCCGGTGTGGGCAGTGCTTCAATTTTGCAGGCGCTGAGGCTAATGCCTTGCAGATTCAGTTCGCCTACCCAGCGCAGCCAGGCATCAAAGGGGGCCGCTTGCATTTCGACGTTGAGTCGGTCGCTGCTTTGCGCGGTCAGTGCGCTGAAGCTATCGGCCAGGCCGAAGCGGGCGGCGACCAGTTTGGCGCTGGCTTCAAGCGTGTCGGCGCTGCGGATAGGCGCTTGTTGGCGTAGGTGTTTTACTTCTTCGCTTTGGGCGCGCATCAGTTGTAATTCACCGCGTAGCTGTTCGACGCGAAGCGCGAGGCGGGCACGCTCGCTGGTGATCGGCTGCCAAACATACAGATAGAGTGCAAGCGGGAGCAGGACTAGCAGGCCGATGCTGATCAGTTTGCGTTCACGCGGTGCAATATCGGCCCAAAATTCTCGCAGTGGGTTAGTGAGAGAGAGGGGGAGAGAGAAGGGGAGAGAGAGGGTGAAGCTCATTGCAAACTCCGTTGTAGGGTGAGTGTCGGGTTGCCTGCTTCGCTGCCGCTGCTGATTTGATAACCTTGCGCGGCGAGTGAAGCACGCAACATATCCGGGTTTAAATTGCCGGGTTGAACGAGGGTGAGACGGCCGTTTTCATAATTCAAACCGCCGAGGGTGCTCCCGCTATGACTACCAATAGCCGCCAGTGCATGTAGAAAGTCACCGTTTTCCGCATAACCGCGCGCACGGCGCAGATCCGCGAGCTGGCGCTGCATTTGCAGAATGGGGTCAACGATAGTTTGTGTTTCCGGGAAAGTTTCTAGGTAAACTTGGCGCATTTCGTCGCGTAATTGCAGATTATGCCGGGAGAGTTGCAACCATTCCGCAGTGGTGCCGAGTACATGCACGCCGAGGGCGGCAATCGCAATGCCAGCAGCAATACGGTATTTACTGCGGTGTGGACTGCCGGGTTGGCCGCCAAGCAGGGTGCCTAGGCGGATGAGGGTGTTGAGTGCGCTGCCGCCGGCACCGGCGCGACGATTTGCGGCATACGCGCCTTGCAACAGGTTGATGGCAGGGGGATGCGGATCGAGGCGCAGCGCATGTTGGCGTACCGGACAGTTCAGGTTACGGCTCCACGCTGCGACATCCAGCGTCATTTCCGTTTCAATCACCATGGCGTGAGGCGAGGGGGGGCAAACGGCGTTTGGCTTGGCTGCTTCGGCCAGCGCCAATTGCAAGGCGAGCGGCGGCGTGTCCGCATTGCCGTCATCAAGCGCGAAACCGGCGCAAGGGCCGCAGCGGACAAAACCCCGCTGGCCGTTCCAGCGGATGCACCATTGATTGGTCGGGTCTTCGTCGATCCAAAGCAGGGTTTCCGGGGTGGCACCGTGCGCTTCAATCTCGTGTTGCCGGCATAAGGTTAGCGCTTGCTCCAGCCAGGCCTTATCCACGATGGCCACCGGATGGATATCATTTGCCAGCGGTTTGCCTAGGGCAATATGGACGCTGCTGGGGTCGAGCATGAGCTGGTCTTCCAGCGCATTGCTTAGATCTCCTTGCAATTGGCGCAAAGCGCGGCGAGAAATTTTGAGGCTGCTGAGCAAGACGCGCGCGGCGGGCAGCGCTAACCAGGTTTCATCGGCAGCAGGGAGTTCCTTGGCGCAGGTGGCCTCACCATGGCTGCTGGTTGCCTGTGGTGCCTGTGGCGCATGCAGATGCCAGCTTAGGGCATCAAGCTTTTCTGGCAAGGGATCGGGAAGGGTGATGAACAGACGTTTCACAGAAGATCTCACACGAATACGCTTATACACATTGGGGGAAACGGATGCATGAAACCGCGCGGAGAGTCGGTTTCATTGCTGTTGCATCCAGAGAAGGTGGGGCCAATTTTGCCCTTGTCGTTGGTAAAGTGCCAAATAGCGTTGCCTGACGCGACCAAATTCAACGCTGAGATCGACCTGGAAATAGTCACTACTGACATTGAGCAGGTCTTCGCGCAGGCCCAGCGCTTGGGCGGTATCGAGTTTGCCGCGGAAATCAGCTAAGGTGGGGCTACCGTTACCGCGCGCTTTGACTAATTCGACCGCACCGTTTAAATCCAAGCCGGGAATCACGGCGGCAAGGACTTCTGCGCTAGCGGTGTTGACGTTGATTTGCGTGGCCTGCGGTAATACACACACGTAAGGTGCAAGGCGGTCGATGATGTTGGCATCGAAACCACGCACCAACGTTAGTTCTGCTAGATCCACCAACGGGCGATTGGCAGCGTAATAGGGGTCTGGCAGGGCGAGATAAAACTCATTTTCTGCGCCATCCGCGCCATAAATCTGCAGGTCACCATCGAGCCAATCAATTAATGCTTCAACTAACGTGGTGGGAAGTTCAAGCGTTATCAGCAGGCGCTGGAAGGCGGCGATATCGGCTGCACTGGCTTGCGCTGGAAGACCGCGCACGAGGTTATTGAGATTGAAACGGGCTTGTTGATCAAACACACTGCCGGCGACTTGGCCGCGCTCGACCGGTAGAACGACGTGTTGTGCCCAAGCTTCACCGAGGTGATCAACCTGATTTTTGCGCCGATCCTCACTTAAGATAGCACCCGCCCAGTCGATGCCGGCACGGGCGACCGCTTCCGATTGCGAAGCATCGCGCAGGTTTTCGACTTGTCGTGTCCACACTTGTTGTCGCCAAGCGACAAAGCTGGCGATGGTCGTGGCCAAGGCGACGATGAGGATGACGGTGATCAGCGCAATGCCAGCTTGTTTCATCGGCTTGCCGGTCTGGTCGTTGGGTGCAGTCTTAGTAGGCATACCAGCGGGTGAGAATTTCACCAGATTGTAAGGTCAGGGTGACTTTGACTGCGGTCGGTTGCGGCTGATTGGCGGCGGGGGGCCAGCGCAAATTCCAGTTGCCGGCGTTGTCACGGTAGGAAAACTCTAGGGCTGCGACGTTATCAAGCAGCACAGCAATATCAGGGATGGCGCGCGGTGCGCTATCAAGTGCCGGCCAACGGAGCCATTCCACTTTGCCTTCGCGCAGGCGGTAGGCGACACGTTCGGGCGGGCTATAGCCGCTATCGGTGGCACCGAGGCGGGTGATTTCCAATTGTGATGCATATTCGCTTAATGTCGTGGGTTCCCCTAGAAAGGAGGCTTGCGGTGCGCTGCCACGCAAACGCACCGGGCGATCAACGTAGGCAGATAGATCGCGACCGAGCCGATGCCAGAGTAAGGCAACGCTACGCCATTGGCTGTTTTCGTCATCCAGGCGGGCACGCGCTTTCAAGACGGCGTCGAGGCCGGAATAACCCGCCATGCCGAGCAAGGCGAAAATGGTGATGGCAACCAGAACTTCAAGCAGGGTGAAGCCTTGGTTTAGAGGGGGCTGAGAGCGGTGGGCTTTCATCGTCTAACCCTCATCGCTTAACCAAATATCCGACCAAGGTAGCCAACGCATGCTCACTATCGTTTGCCGTGACGGTAATTTCCACGCGTTCGACGTAAGGGTTGGGCGTGAAGCTGACTTGGCTTTTCCAGCGAAAAGTAATGCCGGCCTGGATTTCTTCGCCAGTGGCATCGCCGGGCGGCGGTAATAGGCGCGTCGCGCGCAGCTCAGTCAGCCGGTTATCGGCGACCCAACTGGCCAGCAGACGTTGTTTCAACTCGAAAGCGTTGTCGAGCGAGCCTGCTACGGAACGCTGCACGGCAGCTAGGGCGATGGCCAGGATCGCCAAAGCCACCAGCATTTCGATCAAGGTAAAGCCGACGTGGCGTTTTATCAAAATAGACCCTCGTCAAGATCGTCCACTACGCGCAGGTTGCCAACCGCATCGGCGATGACCTGCACGCGCAGATCATCTAAGCCAAGCAAGACGGAAAAAGGCGGATGAATGCCAGACGGTGAGAACGCAATACGCGCTAAATTTTCGTCGGCGCGTGAATTTGACAGCGAGAGTGGGCGCTGGCGAATGCGAACTTCGGCGATGCGAATCTCGCCCTGCAGGGTGCGGCTGCTGAATAATTCGTCATTCGGCCGCTCGCGCCAACGCGGAGACGCGTTCTGCGCTGACTGCGGTGCGGTCGCTTGCGGTGCGGTCGCCTCCGGATTGCGTTCCCAGAAGGTATAGCCGTTTTCGCTAAAAGATACCGCTAAGGGTTGGCCGCTGGTTACGCTTTCATCGGCCAAGGCGGTGAGGAGGGCGGCCAGGCGCTCTCCTTCATCACGCAGACGGCGTGCATTGTCAGAGAACAAATTGATTTGTATCGTGGCCACTACCACCCCAATCACCACCATGACAATGAGAAGCTCAAGCAGCGTGAAGCCGCTGCATCTTCTGTTTGAGCGCATTAGTGTGGAGGAGGGTAAGGTAAAAATAAGGTAAAAATAAGGGAAGAATTGAAACTACAGGCTCCAGGAACCAATATCCGCGCCGTCACCTTCGCCACCGGATTCACGGTCTGCACCATAGGAGAAAATATCAATTTCACCATGCACGCCAGGGTTGAGGAATTGATATGGTGAGCCCCAAGGATCTTTCGGTAGTCGATCCAGATAGCCGCCGCCTTTCCAGTTCGGCGGAATAGGGTCGGAGGTGGGTTTGTTGACCAGTGCAGTCAGGCCTTGTTCGGTGCTGGGGTAGCTGAAGTTGTCTAAACGATAGAGTTTTAACGCTTGCAGCAGGGAGGCGATATCCTGTTTGGCCGCAATTTGTCGTGCTTCATCGGGACGGCTCATGACTTTGGGCACCACAAGGGCAGCAAGCACGCCCAGAATGACCACGACAATCATGATTTCCAAGAGGGTGAAGCCGGCATTTTTGCGCTTGTGGGGTGAGTGGGGTTGTTGTGGTGAGTATGGTCGTAACATAGTTGCGTTAAATTAAGGTAAGTGCAGGCTTCGCGGCAGCGGTATTTGACGCGAAGCCTGCTAATATTAAAAACGAGAAATTAAGGATTTGTCGGCATGGTTAAACGGGACATGTAATCGCTTACGGCTTCCACATCGGCATTGCTATAGCGTTTCAGCACTTTAACCATGTCGAGGTTGGCATTGCGGCGACCTTGATCGCGGCTTTCACGTGTTTCACGCAAGAGATAATTGAAGTGCTGACCGGTCACCATCGGGTAGAACTTACTGGCGTTACCTTCACCATTTTTACCGTGACAACTGGCGCAATCTTTAATGTACAAGGCTTTGCCGCGATTCAGGTTGTAGCCATTACCTTTGCCATTGCTGGTGGGGGTGGGTAACTTATTGAGAAAGGCAGCGATGTCGGCAATTTCTTCTGCGCTGACTATCCAATCGCCGGAGAACGGATACATGCGCGGGTTGTCACGCCTGCCAGCTCGAATATCCATCATCTGTTTGATGATGACGCTGGCATGTTGGCCGGCAAGTTGCGGGTAATTGGCATCGGCCAAGCCAGCACCATCGGGCTTGTGGCAGCCTTTGCAGATTTTGTAGGCCGCTTCGCCGCGCACCGGGTCCGCAGGGTGCGCGAGTGCGATGTTCAAATCTTTATCGGGCGAGTTCCAGGCATAACCATAAGTTTCGATGCCGCTGGCATGGGGTTGTTGTTGTACGTCAGCACTCATACCCGGTGTGGTAAAGGCGAGTAGAAGGCTGCTGAAAAGCGCTGTGGTGAGTCGTGTGTGTTTCAGTGTGTGTTTCATCTTGAGTGATCCTCGGGCTTAGGGCATGCTGGCCATGTATTCGGCGACGGCGCGGGTTTCTTTTTCGCTCATACGCTGGGCGACGGCTTGCATCACGCGGGAGCCATTGGTGCGTTTTCCGGTGGCATAGAGGCGAAATTGATCCAGTGCATAGTCAACGTGTTGGCCGGCAACACGCGGGAATTTACCTGAGCCGCTGCCATCTTCTTCGTGACAGCTATCGCAAGAGGGAACGTCAGTATTGCTGTTACCTTTCAGATAAAGATTTTTGCCGACCGGAATCAGGTTAGGCTCATTCGCTATGCCTGGCGTGGGCTTTTGTTTGGCGTAATAGTCAGCCAGATTAGTTAAGTCTTCGTCAGTGAGTGTGCTGACTAGTGGCCCCATCATTTCGCTGACGCGTTTGCCACTACGATAGTCTTTTAGTTCGCGCAGCAGATAGACTTTTTGCTGGCCGGCCAGCTTGGGAAAACTGGGCACTAAGCTGTTACCTTCGGGGCCATGACAAGCTGCACACGTCTCTTCAGCAAGCGCAGCCCCTTTGGCTGCATCTGCCAGAACGGGGGTGTTCATCGCCAAGCAGCCGGCTAAGCTGATAATGGCGATTAAGGGTTTTTTAGTTAATAGCGTCATTTGATCTCCTTTGTTGATTTTTGAAAGAATACTCGGATATTTTTCAAGGGCGAATAATGCCGCAAAGCGTTCTTGATGTTACGCAATTTTTTCGCGAAATTGTTTTGTTAGGTGCGCTGTCGGGCACAATGCGCTTCGATTCTTTCAGGAGTGACGCATGGAATTGATGTGGTGGCATTGGATGGTCATTGGGTTGACGCTGATTGCGTTGGAGATGTTTGTGCCGACTTTTTTTCTGCTCTGGTTCGGCGTGGGGGCGATGATTACCGGCGGTGTGACTGTTTTGCTGCCGCTTTCATTCACCGCGCAGATTATGGTCTGGACGGCGGCGTCGATCGTGATTGTGTTGGTATGGCTGAAGTATTTCAAATCGCCCAATCGAACGCATGCTGGCCAAGCGAAGGAGGGGGTGTTGGGCATTTCAGGGTTGGTGACGCGACCGGTGACCGAGACTGGGGAAGGTGAAATTTTGTTTCAGCGCCCAGTGTTGGGCGCGGATAGATGGCCTGCTGTAGCGGATGTTCCAATTGCAGCGGGTGAACGGGCGCGTATCGTCGATGTTTTAGGTCAAACACTTAAAGTCAGTAAAGTTTAGGAGAGCAACATGGGTGGCGAAATTGTTTCTGTTTTTTTGATTCTTTTTTTGTTTATTACGCTCTGGAAGGGCGTGCGGATCGTGCCGCAGGGCGAGGAATGGGTGGTTGAGCGGCTGGGAAAATATTTGAAAACGTTAATGCCCGGTTTGCACATCCTGGTCCCGTATATCGACAATCTTGCTTACAAGGTAACGACGAAGGATTTGATTCTCGACATCCCGCAACAAGAGGTCATTACACGTGATAACGCAGTGTTGATTACCAATGCGATAGCCTTTGTTAAAGTGACGGACACCCAGAGTGCTGTTTATGGCGTGACCAATTTTCAGATGGCGGTGATGAATCTGGTGCAAACCAGTTTGCGGGCAATCATAGGCGACATGGATCTTGATCAGGCCTTGTCCAGCCGCGACCATATTAAAGCGCGTTTAAAAGCTTCTATTGCCGATGATGTGGCCGATTGGGGCTTGACCTTGAAATCGGTGGAAATTCAGGATATTTCGCCTTCTGCCACCATGCAGAAGTCGATGGAATTGCAGGCCGCGGCAGAACGGGAACGGAAGGCGGCCGTCACGCGGGCTGAAGGCGATAAACAAGCCGCTATACTGGAAGCCGAAGCGCGGCTTGAATCAGCAAAACGCGACGCGGAAGTGCAGGTTCGTTTGGCGACCGCGAGTGCAGAAGCGATTCGTTTGGTGACCGACGCTATCCCGGATAAAGAGTTGCCGGCACTGTATTTGTTGGGTGAAAAGTACATTGCTTCAATCAAGGAACTTGCCGCTTCGAATGGTTCTAAAGTCGTTGTGTTGCCGGCGGATATTATGAAATCGGTTGAAGGCTTGCTGGGAGGCGGCCGCGGAAAGTAATCATAAAGTTGCGTTCTCTAGGTTACAAAGTTAAAGTAAAGTCTCAAGATTTGGCGATGAGCGCCGATGAGCACAGCATTGTTAACTTAGATGTAACGCAGCCAACGGGGTGATGAAGTGAAAAAGATAGGGTTGCTATTAACGTTGATCGCATTTTTATGCGGACCAACAGGGGGCTTGCCAGAAGTGCAGGCAGCAAGTTCGGTTGCTGCAGATTCGGTCAAGACGAAGAAAATCAAATCGTCGTCGAAAGTTGAGCAGTCAAAGGCTAAATCGAAATCGAAGGTTAAATCCAAAAGCAAAAAAAAGTCGACAATCAAAGCGAGCAAGAAGGGTAGTCTTCATGTTCAGCGCAAGGCAGCCGCGCTGACGCATGTTCAGCCGCCTGTGCGTGCTATGCGCGCAACGGCCGTCGATATGCCTTCGGGAGATGAGCTGGATCTGCATGCTTCCGCTGCTTTGGTGGTCGATCAAAAAAGTGGCGAGGCTTTATATGCGAAGAATATTGATATCCCCACTGCCATTGCTTCTATTACCAAGTTGATGACTGCAATGGTGACACTTGATTCAGGGCTCGACCTGAACGAGGAAATCACCGTTAATGAGCAAGACGTGGACCGACTAAAAGGAACAGGTTCCCGTTTGGCGCTGGGAACGCAATTGACGCGGGTGGAGCTGTTGCATCTGGCGTTGATTGCTTCAGAAAACCGGGCTGCCTCGGCGTTAAGCCGTGCTTATCCTGGTGGACGGCCAGCATTTATTGATGCGATGAATCGTAAGGCGGTTGCGCTCGGCATGACTGAGTCGCATTTTGTCGATGGGACCGGCTTGAATAGCGGTAATCGGGCCACGGCTAGCGATTTGGCCAGAATGGTGGATGCTGCTTACCGTTATCCCCTGATTCGTGAGATTTCCACTACCGGCAGTTATGATGTTTCAGTGCCTGGCACGCGGGTGGTGAAAGTGAAAGAAAACGGCAAATTACGCAAGGTGCATCGGGCTGTGCAGCGCCACATGGCCTTCAATAACACCAATAGTCTAACGCGTGATCAGAACTGGGATATTGGCGTATCAAAGACCGGCTATATCAATGAAGCGGGCCATTGTCTGGTGATGCAAACCATGATCGCCGAGCAAAGAGTCATTATTGTGTTGCTTGATTCGGTCGGAAAGTGGGGGCGCATTGGCGATGCGCAGCGTATTCGTAAGTGGCTAGAGCACGATAACCGTGTTGTTGGCCGACCTGACTTACGTAAATCTACCTGATTTTGTGCGGCTTATCGGGCTTATTTAGCAAATCCTGATATAGCAAAAAATTGATACCCATCAAGGATGAAGGGCTTGGCTAATTCCTACTATGCGTGACCTGAACTAATCGTGGGTTGTCCACGATTTTCGGAAACGTTGGAGGAGTTTATGCGAAACAATTTATTGATGGCGCTAGCCGTTGCCGGCTTTGTCGCTGCCCCCGCTTTTGCTGGGAGTCCCACCGAGGATCTGGCTGGCACTTGCAATGCTTGTCATGGCTTGAACGGCGTATCCGTTGGCCCTTCGATGCCAAGCATTGGAGGTTTGCCTGAAATCTACTTGAAGAACGTCATGCTGCAGTGGAAGAACGGTGAACGTTATTCCGCCACCATGGGCCGTCATTTCAAAGGCTACAGCGACGAAGAAATCAGCAATCTCGCCACTTATTACTCCAAGCTGCCTTGGGTGCCTGTCGTGCAGAGTGCCGACGCGAAAGTCGTCGCGCAAGGCAAGGAAGCCAGCGAGCGCTGCGAGACCTGCCATGGTGCTACTGGCAGCGAGCCGGATGACAACGAAACCCCGAAGATCAATGGTCAGTGGGCGAAGTACATGCATCTGGAAATGCTCAAGTATCGTACCGACGCAGTGAAGATGCCGCACCGCAAAATGCGCGGCAACACCAAGAAGCTGAGTGATGCCGATGTTGAGGCTGTCGCCAAGTTTTACGCAGCCCAGCCCAAATAAGGAGACCAGAATGAGCTTCAATCGACGTGATTTTATCAAGACCGTAGGTATTTCTTCGGTCATCGTTCCTCTTGCAGCTTGTGCGGCACCTTCGGGTAGTCGCAGCGCCAGCGGCAAGGGCAAGGCCCGCATCCTGGTGATTGGCGGCGGCTTTGGCGGCGCTACTGCCGCCAAATACTTCAAAGTGGTGGATCCGAGTCTGGATGTGACGCTGGTCGAACGCGAAAAAACCTACACTTCCTGCCCGTTGTCCAATGAAGTGCTTTCCGGTCACGGCAAGCTTGAAGATTTGCAATCCGGTTACGACGGTCTCGTCAAGCGGGGTGTCAATGTTGTCTTTGACGACGCTGTCTCCATTGATCCTGCCAAGAAAACCGTCAAGCTGAAGGGTGGTAAAACCTTGAGCTACGATTACATGGTGCTTTCGCCCGGTATTGACTTCAACTTTGCCGGTGTTGAGGGTTATAGCGAGGCGCTGGCCAGCACCACGCATCCGCACGCATGGAAGGCTGGTCCGCAAACCTTAGCCTTGAAGAAGCAACTGGAAGGCATGAAAGACGGCCAAACTTTTGTCATCGCCGTGCCACCTGGCCCGTTCCGCTGCCCGCCCGGTCCTTACGAGCGTGCTTCGCAAGTGGCCAGTTACTTCAAGAGCCACGGCATGATGAAGTCGAAAGTGCTGATTGCGGATGCCAACGATTCTTTCTCCAAGAAGGGTTTGTTCGAGCAGGCCTGGAAGCGCCATTATCCCGGCATGATTGAGTGGGTGGCCGGCGCGGCGGGCGGCAAGGTGGTCAAGTTTGACGCCAAGTCGAATACCGCATCGAGCGATTTCAACGATTTCAAGGGTGATGTGGTTAACATCATTCCACCGCATCACGCCGGCAACATCGCCAAGAGTACCGGCCTGACCAATGACAAAGGTTGGTGTACGGTCGATATGCTGACGATGGAATCGACTGTACATAAAGACATTTATGTGGTGGGCGACTCTACCGTGCATGGTGAGTTACCGGTTTACGGTGCGCCTAAATCCGCCCACATGGCTGCGACACAGGCCAAAGTGGCTGTTGGCGCTATCGTCGCCAAAATCAACGGGGCAGCCGCGCCCGAGCCGTTCTTCGTCAACACTTGCTATAGCGTTGCCGAAAAAGACTGGGGTTTCTCGGTGGTGCATATCTATCGCAAGCGGGATGGCAAGTTGGTTTATATCACCGATGCTGGTGGTATCAGCCCGGTGAATATGGATGATGAGGTGCAGTTGAAGCTGCAGCGCAAGCTGGAGTCTGAGTATGTGCACGGCTGGTTCAAAAATATCATGGCGGACGCATTCGCCTGATTCTTGTGACAACACAGCCATGCTGACTTTTAACTAAGGAGGCCTATGACGAGTGCATGTTTAACAATTGATGTTTGACGTTTGATGTTTGAACCAACCGGCGGTCGATAACATGAGAATTTTCGTGCCGTTGACCGCTAACAAGTAAGACCACTAAGGAGATTGACCATGACTTTTGTGAAATTAGCAAGCCGTATGGCAGCAGGACTGGCAACAGTCTTGTTTGCGTTCGGTGTGCAGGCGGCCGTGGATATTCCCGGCCCGAAAATGCCGCCTGCCCCACCTGAAAAAGCCGCACCGTTCCAGCCGGTAGAGGCGAAGAAGTGTTATTCCTGCCATGAAGATGTGGAAGATTTCCACACCAATGGCCGCCATGCCACGGTGAACTGCGTACATTGCCACAGCAATGCCGCTGAGCATCAGAAATTAGCCAAGGGTAAGGACTGGGGTGTACGTCCGCTGACCAACACGGATCATCGTGCTTGTGCAACCTGCCACGTTGAACAGTACAACACGTTTGTACAGACCAACATGGAATCGCATGCGCGTGTGGAAAAAGCCACCACCAAGAGCCGTTCTCCGTTGTTTGATAAGTTGATGGAAGGCTATGGCTTCACCAAAGAGCACGCTGAACCCCGTTCACATGCTTTCATGTTGGTGGACCAGTGGGCGGTTGACCGCGCGTTTGGCGGCCGCATGCAGTTCAAGGACTGGACCTACATCAACAAGGCTGAACTGGCTGCCAACAGCGCCTGGAACGTGATTGTTGACAGAGAGCCTTCTACCTCTGATCAAAAGTCCTTCATGCGTCAGACTGCTACTGCAGTGAACCCGGTTTGCATGAACTGCAAAACGCAGGATCACATCCTCGATTGGAAATACATGGGGGATAAAGACCCGCGCGCCAAGTGGGATCGCACCTCCAAGCCGGTTGAGTTTGCGCGTGCCATGAAGCACCCGCTGAACTGCTTCATGTGTCATGACCCGCATTCTGCTGGCCCACGTGTCGTTCGCGATGCCTTGATTCAAGCCGTTGTTGATCGTAAAGAAGGCACCTATCCGATGGATCCGGTGAAGAGCAAGCAAACCACCATGACCAAGGTTACCTTCCAGCGTGATGGCAAGGACTTCCGCGCCATTGGTCTGCTCAACAAGGCTGACTCCAACCTGATGTGCGCCCAGTGCCACGTTGAATACAACTGCGGCCCTGGCTTCGATTGCTCTGATCCTGCCAAGCCCATCTTCGTCAAGATGGACGATCCGCGTACCAACCTGTTCACCTGGGTGAATGTGTTTGGCTACAAGGACAAGATGGTTGGTCAGAACAAGTTCAAGGACTTCAAGCATGCTTCTACCGGTGCGTTGCTGCCCAAGATCCAGCATCCGGAAATGGAAACCTTCTGGGGTTCCAAACACGAACGTGCTGGCGTCGAGTGTAAAGACTGCCACATGACGAAGAACAAAGCGGCTAATGGCAAAATCACCACCAACCATCAGCAGATGTCACCGCGTTATCGCTTGAAAGAGTCTTGCCTGACCTGCCATAAAGATTGGACTGAGAAGGATGCCAAGTATCATCTGGAAGCCATTCAGAACTATTCACGCGGCAAGATGGCGAAAGCTGAATACTGGTTGGCCGTCCTGATCGATTGGATCAACAAGGCCAAGGAAGCCGGTGTTTCTGCCGATGTGCTTGATAAAGCCTACGACTATCAGTATGACGGTACGCTTTACTGGGAATGGTGGACGGCTGAGAACTCTGATGGCTTCCATAACCCGGATGCTGCACGTGAGTCACTGACCCGTTCTATTGATGCCTCGCAAGACGGTATCAAGATGTTGAAAGCAGAGCTGGCCAAGATGAAGACTGCTGCTAAATAAGCGCAGTTAAAGTTTGAAGTTGTATGAAAAGGGGGCGGAGAAATCTGCCCCCTTTTTTATGAAGCCCTAGTAGTCTGTTGGACTTTGGGGCGTTGGCTTGACCGTTGCAGCTAAGCCGGCATGAGTGTGTATTGCAAGATTTTTTAGTGAAAGTGGCTGATTTTTTGATTCTCGACATTTTGTTTGTAGCGTGTTTGCATGTATTCTCGCCCGCCCCCCAGTGAGACCTGCCACCATGCCCGACCCCCTTCTCTCCGTTCAAAATCTCGCCTGCGCGCGTGGCGAGAGACTGTTATTCAAAGAGATGAATTTCAGTTTGGGGCAAGCGCAATTGCTGTTGGTGCAGGGCGGCAATGGCCAAGGCAAGACCAGTCTATTGCGTTTGCTGACCGGCCTGGCACGGCCTGAAGAAGGCGAGGTGCGCTGGCGGGGTGAGTCGATACGGCGTACTGCCGAAACTTACCATGGCGAAATGTGTTATTTGGGCCATGCCAATGGCGTTAAAGACGATCTCAATCCAGTGGAAAATTTGCGTTTTGCCGATGGTTTGCAAGGGCGCGCCTTTGATGAAGGTCGTGCGGTGGCGACGTTGCAGCGTTTGGGGTTGAGTCGTTGCCTCGATTTGCCGTGTCGGGTGCTGTCGTTTGGCCAACGTCGTCGTGTCGCGCTTTCCGCCTTGTTGCTGGCGGGGGCGACTTTGTGGATTTTGGATGAACCCTTGACTGGACTCGATGTGCATGCGGTGGCTTTGATGGAGGGGCTGATTCGCGACCATCTGGAGGCGGGCGGCATGGTGGTGGCAACCACCCATCAGGCATTGAATCTGGATGGGGTTTCGGTGCAACGCTTGCTGGTTGGCAGTGTGGCTATTCCCGAGTTGTTATGAAGTTGTTATGACAGTGAATCAGAGAGTGGACTTCTAAGTGCATCGTTTCCTGCTTGCCGTTTTACGTCGTGATCTCACCTTGGCAGCGCGTCGCCGGGGAGATTGGCTCATTGCGCAATTTTTCTTCGTTATGGTGGCCAGCCTGTTTCCGCTTGGCGTTGGGCCAGAGCCAGAAATGCTTGCGCGTATTGGACCTGGCGTCCTGTGGGTGGCGGCAACGCTCGCTTCACTCCTGTCGTTGTCGCGTCTATTTGCTGACGATCATCATGACGGCAGTCTAGAACACATGGTTTTGTCGCCTGAGCCCACGGTATTGCTGGTGCTGGGCAAATCAATTTCGCATTGGTTGATTTATGGCGTGCCTTTGTTACTGATTGCACCGGTATTGGGCATTCAATTCAATTTGCCGTGGGACGCCATCTGGGTGCTGGAACTTTCCTTATTGCTGGGCACACCGATCCTGTCTTTGTTGGGCGGAGTGGGGGCCGCGCTCACCCTCGGCCTGCGTGGCGGTGGGGTTTTGCTGACTTTACTGATCCTGCCTTTATACATTCCTGCGCTCATTTTTGGTGCGGGTGCTGTTGATAGCGTGATGGCGGGAACTGGAGCCGAAGCGCATCTGTCACTGCTGGGCGCGCTCATGGCGCTTTCTTTAATGATCGCGCCTCGGATTGCTGCAGCGGCATTACGTGTCTCGTTGGAATAACCTCTGATTGATAAGCGACGATTTTTCGAATGAAACTCTATACCTACGCATCTCCTGCTAATTTTTACCATCTTGCCGGTAAATTGATTCCTTGGTTTGCCTGGAGCGCTGGCTTGCTCACACTTTGGGGGCTGTACATCGGCTTTTTTCTCGCCCCGACGGATTTTCAACAAAGTGAGGCTTATCGCATCATTTTCATTCATGTGCCGGCGGCATGGATGTCGATGTTCATCTATCTCATCATGGCGTTTTGGGGCGCAATTGGCCTCGCATTCAACACACGCTTATCTTTCATGATGGCGCGCGCACTAGCCCCGACCGGTGCCATGTTTACCTTTGTCGCGTTATGGACCGGCGCACTGTGGGGCAAGCCCATGTGGGGCACTTGGTGGGTGTGGGATGCACGGCTGACTTCCGAATTGATTCTTCTGTTTCTTTATGTCGGCATCATCGCGTTATGGGCGGCCATTGATGATGTCAAACGCGGTGATCGTGCCGGTTCATTGTTGATTTTGATTGGCTCAATCAACGTGCCGATCATTTATTTTTCGGTGACATGGTGGAATACGCTGCATCAGGGGTCATCGATCAATTTGACTAAAGCACCGAGCATGGCGGCGATTATGTTACAGGGCATGCTGGTGATGGCGGTTGCTGCGTGGTTTTATACCATTGCAGTGGCTTTGGTGAGGGTCCGTCGGATCATTCTTGAACGAGAACGGCAGACGGAATGGGCGAAAGCCATATTGGAGCGCGAATAATGGAATGGGCGAGTTGGTCTGAATTCTGGAGCATGGCCGGTTATGGACTTTATGTTTGGGGTTCTTTTGGGGTAACAGCCGCGGCAATCTTGATTGAAGTCATATTTTTAAAACGCGCTGACACGGATACTCGTCTCCGCTTGAAGCGCATGCAGCAGTGGGAACAGCAATGAAATCACATCATAAAAAACTTTTGGTTATTGTGTTCGGTGTAGTGGGTTTAGGTATTGCCGTTACGCTGATTCTTAATGCTTTTCAAAGCAATCTGGTGTTCTTTTTCTCGCCGACGGAGGTGGCTGAAGGTAAAGCGCCGGATGGTCGCGCATTTCGTATCGGTGGATTGGTGGAAGACGGTAGTGTGAAACGTCAGCCTGATGGCTTGACCGTGCATTTCGTGGTGACGGATACCGCCAAAACCATACCGGTTGTTTACAAGGGCATCCTTCCCGATTTGTTTAAAGAAGGCAAAGGTGTTGTTGCGGAAGGCAAGCTGGGCGGCGATGGACTTTTTACCGCTTCGCAAGTGCTTGCCAAGCATGATGAAAACTATATGCCGCCCGAAGCTGCACAGGCTCTCGAACAGGCTGCCAAAGCGCAACAAACGTTAGTCAAAGAGTAGGTCATTAATTCAGGTAATGAATATCCAGCGTTGCTTGTGCAACGCTGACTGGCACACCCAGCCGCATACATTCGGCATTCTCAAGGAGCATCCATGATTCCAGAACTTGGTCATTTCGCCCTGATCATCGCGCTATTGCTGGCGTTGACTCAGGCTATCCTGCCGCTTGTCGGCGCACAACGCGGCAACCTTACGCTGATGGCCGTCGCACGGCCGGCCGCGCAAGGACAGTTTTTCTTTACCGTGCTTGCGTATTTTTGTCTTGTTTACGTCTTTTTGACCAATGATTTTTCGGTGGAAAACGTGGCCAGTAATTCTTTCTCGCAGTTGCCGGAAATTTACCGATTTACCGCAACTTGGGGATCGCATGAAGGTTCTCTGTTGCTCTGGGTGCTTATTTTGGCCTTCTGGACTTCGGCTGTTTCGGTGTTTTCGCGGCACTTGCCGGATGACATGGTGGCGCGCGTGATTGGGGTTATGGGGCTGATTTCAGTCGGTTTCCTAGCCTTCTTGCTGACTACCTCGAATCCATTTGACCGTTTACTGCCCGCGCCCATGGATGGCCGCGATATGAATCCATTGTTGCAGGACTGGGGCATGATTATTCATCCGCCTATGTTGTATATGGGCTATGTCGGTTTCGCGGTTGCTTTTGCTTTTGCCATTGCCGCCTTGTTGTCCGGCCGTCTTGATGCCGCTTGGGCACGCTGGTCGCGTCCGTGGACGACGGTGGCTTGGGCCTTCCTGACTTTGGGTATCGCCTTGGGCAGTTGGTGGGCTTATCGTGAATTGGGCTGGGGGGGGTGGTGGTTCTGGGATCCGACGGAGAATGCGTCGTTCATGCCCTGGATTGCCGGTACGGCCCTGATCCACTCGCTCGCCGTGACCGAGAAGCGGGGCGCGTTCAAAGCGTGGACTGTGCTGCTGGCCTTGCTTGCGTTCTCCTTGTCACTGTTGGGAACGTTCCTGGTGCGATCCGGTGTGCTGTCTTCTGTGCATGCGTTTGCGACCGACCCCTCCCGCGGTGCTTTCATCCTGGGCTTTTTGGTGTTGGTGATTGGCGGCTCGCTGGTGCTTTACGCTTGGCGTGCGCCGCGGATGTTGAGCGGCGGCAGTTTTACCTGGTTTTCGCGCGAAGCGCTTTTATTGGGCAATAACGTTATTTTGTTAGCGGCCTTGGGTGCGGTTCTGCTTGGCACGTTATATCCGCTGCTGATTGATGCGCTGGGCATGGGCAAAATTTCCGTTGGCCCGCCTTACTTTAATGCCGTGTTTGTGCCGTTGATGGCACCCGCTTTGTTCCTGATGGGCGTGGGGCCGCTGGCGCGCTGGAAAGAGGCTAGTCTGCCCGATATGGTGTCGCGTTTGAAATGGGCGTTGCTGGTATCGGTGGCCACCGGTGTTTTGCTGCCGTTGACGCTGGATGGCTTTAATCCTTGGGCTACCTTTGGTTTTGCCGTCTCTGTGTGGATTTTGCTGACCGTGCTGATTGGCTTCCGTGAACGTCTGAAGGGGGGCGGCCGTTTGGGTAACCTGCCGCGTGCATTCTGGGGCATGCAGTTGGGGCATTTGGGGATGGCGGTGGGCGTTGCTGGAATTACCTTGGTGGCGAATTATCAGGAAGAGCGCGATGTGCGGATGAATATTGGTGATCATACCGAATTGGCCGGCTACACCTTTACTTTCAAGGGAACGACGGAGCATGAAGGTCCTAACTATCGTGCGGCGCGTGGCACGGTGGAAGTGAGCAAGAATGGTAAGGTTGAATTTGTTGTGCATCCGGAAAAGCGTATCTACAACGCTTCGGGCATGCCGATGACGGAAGCTTCTATCAATATTGACGGCTTTAATGACGTTTATGTGGCGTTGGGCGAGCCGTTGGATGAAGAAGCGAAAACCTGGGCGGTGCGAATATTCCATAAGCCGTTCATTAATTGGCTTTGGTTGGGGGCATTGATGATGGTTATCGGTGGGTTCCTGGCTGCGTCGGATCGTCGCTATCGCATTGCAGTTAAGGCGAATGCTCCGGCTGGTACCGTTGCGCAAGGAGCTTGATGATGAAACGCTGGCTACCGCTTATTTTGTTTCTGGTGCTGGTTGGTTTTTTTGCCAAGGGATTGTTTCTCAATCCGCGTGAGGTGCCGTCACCTTACATTGGTAAAGCGGCACCCGCATTTACCCTGCCGGTGGTGGGCAATGCGGACGTTACCTTCAGCCCCGCTGATATGAAAGGCAAGGTTTGGGTGATGAATGTATGGGCACCTTGGTGTGTTTCGTGTCGGCAGGAACATGGCTTGTTGATGATGTTGGCCAAAACGCAAGCGGTGCCTATTGTGGGCCTCAATTGGAAGGACAAGAAGCGCGAGGCGGAACAATTGCTGGCCGATGAAGGTAGCCCATACTTTGCCGTGCCGGATGATCTGACCGGCAAGATTGGTATTGATTATGGTGTGACCGGTACACCGGAAACCTATGTTATTGATCAAGGTGGCATTGTGCGTATGAAGCATGTTGGCCCGATCAGCCACGATATCTGGAAAGAAAAGTTTGAACCGAAATTCAAGGAGTTGGGCGTATGAAGGCGTTATCCAGTCTAAGAGGTTTGCTGCTTTCATCGCTGCTGATTTTCGCTGTTCCGGTCTGGGCCGGTGAAGCCTTGCCGGTGGGGGATGATCCGAAGATAGAGCAGCGCATGATCAAACTGTCGGAAGAGTTACGGTGTTTGGTTTGTCAGAATGAGTCTTTGGCCGGTTCGCATGCAGAGTTGGCCGAAGATTTGCGCGAAGAAATTCGTGTGCAGATGAAGGCCGGCAAAGATGACAAGGAGGTGATTGATTATTTGACCACGCGTTATGGAGATTTTGTTTTATATCGTCCCCCCTTTAAGCCGTTGACGTTACTGCTTTGGCTGGGTCCCGTGTTATTCCTCGCGCTGGGGGGGGGGATCTGGTATGTCACATTGAATAAACGCCGTAATCTTAAATCTGATCCGGTTGATGAGAAACAACTCGCTGCCGCCGCTAACCTTCTGGAAGACAACAAATGAATCCTTTTTGGTCTGTTACTTTGTTTTGGGGTGCCGCCGTTCTCTGCGTTGCCGTTGCCTTGGCTTTCGTATTGCCGCCGTTGTTGCGCAAGAAACCCATCGTTGCTAAAGCGGCACGACGTGACATCAATATTGCCGTTTATCGCGATCAAATGAAGGAAATGGAAGCGGACCGGACGAGCGGCTTGCTGTCGGATGCGCAATTTCAAGCCGGCAAGCTGGAATTGGAATCGCGTCTGGCTGAAGATGCGCTAACCAAAGTTGACGTCAGCATGGCACCGGTAGCCAGCCGTCGTTTGGGTTTTACCTTGGCAGGTGTTTTGCCGGTTGCGGCCTTTGGCATCTATTTTCTGCTGGGCAATCCGCTGTCGTTGACCGCTATTGCCGAAGCGCAGGCGAATCCCCCCGTTATGCCGCCAACTGCTGGCGGACAGGGTGAGCATGACATCATGCAAATGATTCAGAAGGTTGAGGAAAGAACCAAGACCGATCCGAATGATGTGACTGCCTGGGTGCTGCTGGGCAAAACTTATGCCGCGGTTGGGCATTGGCCTGAGGCGCTGCATGCTTATGAAAAAGCCATTAAGTTGAAGCCAGACGTTCCTGCGGTGATGACTGGTTATGCTGAAGCGTTGGCGATTAGCCGGAATCGCGTTCTGAAAGGCGAGCCCATTCAGATGGTGTTGCAGGCACTGGAAAAAGATCCGAATGATATCAAAGGGTTGGAACTAGCCGCGATTAGCGCCTTCCAAGAGCAAAATTTTGCGCAGGCAGCGTTTTACTTTAAGCATTTGCACAAACAATTGCCGCCTGATTCGCCCTATGCACAAGATGTATTGGAAGCGCAAAAAGAGGCCAACAAGTTAGCGCGCGGCGCGATGACCGGCATGGATAATTTGGCCGATGCCACCGCTGAACCCGGCAAGGCAGCCAAGCCGGCGCTGACGATTCGCGGTGTGGTGGATATTGCGCCAGAATTGAAGGCCAAATTGAATGACAGCGATGTTGTCTTCTTGTTTGCGCGTTCCGCTGGCGGGGGGGCTCCGGTTGCCGCCCTGCGTTCTACTGCAGTGAAATTTCCGCTTGATTTTGAATTATCGGATGCCATGGCGATGAACGCTGACAATAAGTTGTCCAACTTCAAGGAAGTCAATTTATCGGTGCGTGTGTCAAAATCAGGTGACCCAATGGGTACGACTGGTGATTTGGAGGGGGTGCTGTCAGCCATCAAGGTGGGATCCAAAGATGTCAAGCTGATGATTAATAAGGTTAAGCCCTGAGTTTTTGCCTTGTTAGGGTGGTCAGAAAAGACCCGCCTGGTGCGGGTTTTTTCTTTTGTAGCTGTGTTGTATTTTGTCTCTGATTGTTTGGCCATGCCGCGCTCGCTTCGGAACTTATGTTGCATGGCAAGGTAAAATCTTTCAAGAATGTATCACTTGCGTTAAATCGGTTTTGCAAAAGCAGCAAAGCGGGTTTTTTCTTTATCCGTCCCTTCAGGAGATTTTTGCTCATGAACCAGTCTATTCAAACACTCGCCCTTGTTTCTTTTCTTATCGCCGGACAAGCGTCCGCTGCCTGTATCAATGTGCCAGAAGCCAATTTGCGCAAAGGTCCAGGCACTCAGCATGAAAAAAGTTGGCAAGTTTACAAATATATGCCGCTAAAGCAGCTTGAGCAGGCTGAAGATTGGGTTCAAGTGGAAGATGTGGACGGTGACAAGCATTGGGTATTCGGCAAGCTGCTGTCGGACAAATATCAATGTGCCGTGGTTAAGGTGAATAAGGCCACCGTGCGCAGCGGCCCCGGCATCAATTTTGGCAAGACGCCGCTTGGTCTGGTTGAAAAGTATTACGCCTTCAAAATTATTGGGGAAGATGGCGATTGGTGGCAGGTTGAAGATGAGGTGGACAATCAGGGTTGGATCCACAAAAAGTTGCTCTGGGCGCATTGAGGATAAAACTTGGCTTTCAGGTCATAAGTACACTGTTTTTTTGCGGCGTCTGGCGCGAGAATTGCCGCCCCTGAACTCTTCAAGAAAATTCAATGCGTACGCTTATTTGCGGCTCCATGGCCTTCGACACCATCATGGTGTTTCATGATCATTTCAAGAACCACATCCTGCCAGAGCAGATCCACATTTTGAATGTGGCGTTTCTGGTTCCCGATATGCGCCGCGAGTTTGGCGGCTGTGCCGGCAATATCGCTTACAACATGAAATTGCTTGGCGGTGAGCCGATCATCATGGCGACGGTGGGGGACGATTTTCAGCCTTATGCCGAGCGTTTGAAGCAGCTGGGTCTTGATGCCAGCCTGATTCATCGTGTCGCCAACAGCTTTACCGCGCAAGCCTTTATCACCACGGATTTGGCCGATAACCAGATCACCGCTTTCCATCCTGGGGCGATGAATTATTCGCATCAAAACAAGGTTGCCTTGGCGGATGGCATCAAGCTGGGCATTGTGTCGCCGGATGGCCGTCAGGGCATGATAGACCATGCGCGCCAGTTCGCTGAGGCCAGCATTCCCTTTATCTTTGATCCGGGCCAAGGTTTGCCGATGTTCAACGGTGAAGAATTGCTCGATTTCATTCGTCAAGCGGAGTACCTGACCTGCAACGATTACGAGGCGAAACTCTTGCAGGAGCGTACCGGTAAAACCCTGGCAGAATTGGCTAAGATGGTGCGGGCCTTGGTGGTGACTTTAGGTGGCGATGGTTCGCAGATTTACGCAGACGGTCAGGTGCATGACATTGCGGTGGCCAAGGCGACGGAAGTGGTTGATCCGACCGGTTGTGGCGATGCTTATCGTGCTGGTTTGATGACGGGTATGCATAAAGGCATGGATTGGCCGACCTGCGGACGTTTGGCCGGGTTGCTGGGAGCGATCAAGATTGCACAACGCGGTGGACAGAATCATCACTTTACTTGGGATGAAATTGCAGATCGCTTTAAAGTGGAATATGGCTACAGCATTTAATTAGGGGGTGGGAGATGAGATTGCTCTGGATTTTATTGGTGCCTGCCGTGCTGGCGGGGTGTGCCAGTGGGCGCGGCGGTGATGATTATGAGCGATCTGAAGCACGCCGCGTCTATGAGGTGCGCATGGGGGTGGTTGAGCATGTGCGTGCGGTCAAACTGGAAGGCACTGAATCGGGTATCGGTGCTGCTGCCGGCGGTGCAATTGGTGGTATTGCGGGGAGTACCGCTGGACGTGGCAAGGGCTCGATGGTGGGTGCCGTTTTGGGGGCAGTGGTGGGCGGTATTGCCGGCGCTGCGACTGAAGAAGGTGCAACGCGCAAGGCGGCAGTAGAACTCACCATCCGGCTTGATTCCGGCCGCGTTATTGCGGTGGTGCAAGAAGATAAGGCGGAGAATTTTGCTGCCGGAGAGCGGGTGCGTTTGCTTGAATCCGGTGGCCAAGTGCGTGTCACGCGTTAATGTCGGTGTCTCTCCCTTCTTTTGAGTTGTTGTTTGAGGATGAAGACTTGCTGGTGCTGAACAAGCCCAGTGGTCTTTTGTCCGTTCCTGGTCGTGGGCCAGATAAGCAGGATTGTTTAAGTGCGCGAGTGCAGCGGCATTATCCCGATGCGTTGGTGGTACATCGATTGGATCGCGATACTTCCGGGTTGTTGGTCATGGCGCGCGGTATCTCGGCACAGCGGGCGCTGAATCAGTCTTTTGCCACGCGGGCGGTGCATAAACGCTATCAGGCCTTGGTGGAAGGTTGCGATCAGGTTGATTCGGTAGATGCTGCCTGGCGGATCATTGATTTGCCGATTGGGCTGGATTGGCCGAATCGGCCGCTGCATATTGTGGACGCCATCAATGGCAAGCCCAGCGTATCGCACTGGCGCGTGTTGCAGAGCGACATTGAGCAGAATATATCTCGGTTGGAGCTGGAGCCTTTTACCGGGCGCACGCATCAATTGCGTGTGCATTTGCGCGCAATTGGCCATCCGATTTTGGGTGATAGCCTCTATGCCAGCGCAGAAGGGCAGGCGCGCGCCGATCGATTATTGCTGCATGCCTGCGAATTATCCGTGCCGCATCCGGTGAGCGGCGCGGTGATGTCTTTCGTCAATGCGCCACCGTTTTGAGTGCAGGGCAAATCTGTTCTTACGCTAACCGATTGAATTATCGTGCGTGTCGGTCCAGAAGCGTAGGGTGGAGTTGGCCGATAAGCCGGGTTCTGTCGTGGGCAACCATTCATCTGGGACGTTAGTCACCTAACGCCTCAAGCAGCCTACCCGCAGGCTTCGACGGGCCGTCGATGTTTGTGAAAACGTGCCTGCCTATTTGGCCTTGCTCCGAGTGGGGTTTACCTTGCCGTCCGTGTTGCCACGTCCGCGGTGAGCTCTTACCTCGCCATTTCAACCTTACCTGATCCGGTCTTGCGACTGGCCATCGGCGGTTTTTTTTCTGTTGCACTTTCCGTCGCCTTGGGTCTGAAACCGAAGTTTCAAAACTTATAACGCCCAGGCGTTACCTGGCACTCTGCCCTGTGGAGCCCGGACTTTCCTCTGCTCAGAAATCTGAGCAGCGGTTGCCTAGCCAACTCCGAGGCGCAGTATATTCAAAATTCAGTCCATTCGTCTGCTGTTTTTGCTCTTGCGATCAAGTTTGTTTGGGCGTGTGGCCGTCACAAAGAGCCGTCATGTTGGGCTTCCTTTCGTCAGCCCAACCTACGCTTGCTTTAGGTGTTCAGAGCGTTCCAATCAAGGATATTTGGGTTTACCCGCTGGCAGGTGATTTCAGGAAAAAACTCGCTGGATTTGGGGTGGGGTGAGGGAAGCCGAATATTTACCTCAGAGCTATTGGTTGAGCCAGGCCCTCTTGGTCGTTCATGCGAAACTTGATCAGGCTGAATACGATGAGGCCACGCAATCGCGCATCCCATGGCATCCCCCCACAAAAGTGACCGAACTTCCTAATAATGTAGATGAGGGCCTTTACGCCAGCGCTCAAGAAGTCTTTCGAGAACTTGCCAAGTATTCAGATAAATGCATTCCAATGCATAGAAGTGTATTGGGTGGGGGTATAGAGTTAAATCAATATGCGTACGAGATGCTTGAACATCAGTCAGATTGGTTGAAAGAATATATTATTCATACCAGCCATTTGGCTGCCCGTAAAAGAATAAAACAGAGATTAATAATGGGGCTTTTAATATTGGGGACGCTGTTTATTGTATTGAATTTTTAATATGCAGATGGACCAAATAGTTTATCTTCGAATGGTTAAAGATGACGAATAATCGCTTCGCAGCAACTTCCCCCGCAATCAAAAGGGGTGATCGTGAAGATAGGTTTACTAAACACTTGCAACAAGCAGCAA
>CAYWXO010000015.1:0-27658 GCA_964462255.1 uncultured Thiobacillus sp.
CCAGCCGCATCAGCAATGCGAGTGACAGACCGATCAGTCGCGCCCGGTCGCGCTGGTGCGGTGGCAGCTTGTCCGCCAGGATGGCGATGAATACGAGGTTGTCGATGCCGAGAACGATTTCCAGAACGACAAGCGTGAGCAGGCCGATCCATATGGACGGATCCATCAGGAATTCCATGAAATGCTCCCGGGAGTAATTTCGCGAGCGGGGGAGTTGAGCTTGTCATACAGGTTGGTCTCTGCCGCTGCGTGGCAGCGTGCGCCCTGGAAATCAATGCAAGGGGGAGAGATAGATAACAACGAATTAGCGCGGATTTGAGAACAGTCCGGGGTCAGGCAACGTCGATGACATTCCATAAAATAGGAGGAACAAACCTTCGATAAATAAAGCGCGCAATTCTACTTCAAGTCACGAGCCTGAAGCTAAACAAGACGGGGCATGTCGAGTGGCGAAAGCGGTTTCGGCTTGCCTGCAACAATCTTGTTGATGTTGTAGTGCACAAGGGTGCCCCAGTAATCAACCTGGGGCAACCAAGGTGCTTTTACCCGTACATGGGTCAGGTAGAAGATGCCAGAAAGCAGTAGGGGATGAACAGTGATCACCTCCTGCTTGGATATCGAGTGCGCTAGGTGAAGTTAACCCACTTCAGCATTACGTTTGCAGCAGATTTTCAAGTTCAACTGAGGAAGATAGGGTTATGAAACGCGCGGCTCTTTTCTCGCACCGTCTCGACTAACACGGCGACATTTTCCGGCGGCGTAAATTGCGAAATGCCGTGGCCCAGATTGAAGATATGGCCAGAACCTTGACCGTAACGGGTCAGAATGTTTTCGGCTTCCCTGGCGACCGCTTCCGGCGTGGTGAGCAGAATGTTCGGGTCCATATTGCCCTGCAGCGCGACGCTTTGTTGACCGGTAGCTGCGCTGACGCGACGGCGGGCATCGCCAATATCTATCGTCCAATCCAGCCCAACCGCATCGCAACCGATTGCGGCGATTTTTTCCAGCCAGAGCCCACCGCCTTTGGTGAAGACGATGCGCGGCACCGTGCGACCTTCCCGTTCGCGCGTCAATTCGGCCATGATGCGGGCCATGTACGGCAAGGAGAACTCCAGATAAGCCGCTTGTGACAGCATGCCGCCCCAAGAATCGAACACCATAACCGCTTGCGCGCCGGCTTCAATTTGTGCGTTCAGGTAATCAATCACTGCGCGCGTCGTCACTTCCAGAATGTGGTGCATCAGGTCTGGGCGGCCGTACATCATCTTTTTGACTTGTGTATAGCTATCGCTGCCTTGGCCTTCGATCATGTAGCACGACAGCGTAAACGGGCTGCCGGAGAAGCCAATTAGTGGCACTGCGCCATCCAGCGCGCGACGAATTTCAGCGACAGCATCGATGACGTAGCGCAACTGATTGTGCGGGTCGGGGGCTTGCAGATTGCGTATCGCCCACTCTTCACGCAGCGGTCGTTCGAATTTGGGCCCTTCACCATCGGCGAAATAGAGGCCTAGGCCCATGGCGTCGGGTACCGTCAAAATATCGGAAAACAGAATGGCGGCATCGAGGTTGTAGCGCGCCAACGGTTGCAGCGTCACTTCAGTGGCCAGTGTCGGCGATTTGCACAAGTTGAGAAAACTGCCGGCACGCGCACGCGTCGCGCAATATTCCGGCAGGTAGCGCCCAGCCTGACGCATTAACCAGGAAGGCGTGTATTCGGTGGGCTGACGCAGCAAGGCGCGCAGAAAAGTATCGTTTTTGAGGTTAGACATGGTGGACTCGCAAAATGGACCGGCGCATTCTACCGGACAGGCTGCCGACGGAAGAATGACTTGGCGCAACTCAATGTTGGCCTGTGCTGCCGAAACCGCCTTCACCGCGGTGGCTGGCGTCAAAATCATCAACCAGATTGAATTGCGCCTGCACCACCGGCACGATCACCATTTGTGCAATGCGTTCAAACGGCTGAATGGTGAAGGCTTCCTGGCTGCGATTCCACATGGAAACCATGAGTTGGCCCTGGTAATCAGAATCGATGAGTCCAACCAGATTACCCAGTACAACGCCATGTTTATGACCAAGACCGGAGCGCGGCAAAATCATCGCGGCATAGCCGCTATCAGCGAGATGGATGGCGAGGCCAGTGGGAATGAGCTGTGTCTGGCCGGGTTGCAAAATAACGGCCGCATCCAGGCAGGCACGTAAATCCAGGCCGGCACTGCCGTGGGTGGCGTAATGCGGCAGTTGTGCGCGGACGCGTTCGTCCAATATTTTTAAATCGACTTGCATGGTTTTTAGTGGTGCTAAGGTGAGTAATTAATTGATCCAACTCGTTATTGATCAAGCTCGTTGTAGAGCTTGGCGATATGTGCAACCAAACGGCGTGCCTGCGTCAGTTTGTCGGCTTTTTCCAGGATATGGCTGCCGGCATCATCCAGCAAGATGAGGCGAACCGCATCAGCGCCGACCGCTTCTTTGACATCATTGGCGACCATTAAAGGCAGGTGTTTGCGGCGGCGTTTTATCTCGGCATATTCTTCCAAACTTTCACTTTCTGCGGCAAAGCCGACGCAGAAGGGGGGCTTCTCTCTGCTGCTGATGCTGGCCAGAATATCTGGATTGGGCGCAAGTTCCAGCGTCAGAATGTGGGCGTCTTTCTTGATTTTCTGCTCACTGGGATTAAGGACGTAATAATCCGCCACCGCCGCCACGCTGATGAAAATATCGCTGTCATCGGCGGCATTTTCGACTGCCGCCAACATTTCTTGCGTGCCGACAATTGGGATGAACTCGGCATCCCGCGGTGGTTTCAGCGCAGTCGGGCCACTGATTAGCGTGACATCGGCCCCCGCTTCCAGCGCGGCCCGCGCGACGGCAAACCCCATCTTGCCCGAGCTGGAATTGGTAATGCCACGCACGGCATCTATCGCTTCAAAGGTCGGCCCGGCGGTCACCAATACTTTCAGGCCGCTAAACAGTTTCGGCTGAAAGCGTGCCTGAATGGCATCGAATAATTCTTCCGCTTCCAGCATGCGTCCCATACCGATTTCACCGCAGGCCTGCTCGCCGCTCTCAGGCCCAAGTACGGTAATTTGATCGAGTAACAATTGCGCCAGATTACGTTCTGTCGCTGGGTTTTCCCACATTTGCCGGTTCATCGCCGGCGCGACCATAAGCGGACAATCGCGCGCCAAACACAGCGTGGAAAGGAGATCATCAGCGCGGCCTTGCGCTAATTTGGCGAGAAAATCAGCAGAGGCGGGGGCCACGACGATGGCATCCGCATTACGGCTTAAATCAATATGCGCCATGCCATTTTCGACGCGTTCATCCCATAAATCAGACATTACCGGATGGCCAGTCAAGGCCTGAAACGTCGCCGGCCCAACAAAATGCCGTGCCGCCGCCGTACATACCACCTGCACCTCAATCCCGCTCTTCACCAGCAAGCGCGCTAACTCCGCCGCTTTATACGCCGCGACCCCCCCCGTGACACCCAGCACAATACGTTTTAGTTGCATGACATCGCCTTTGTTTCGATTGAATTTCTTGTTTAACAGTTTGATTGCAATACCATTTTTTGCCAAATTTGCCGTTGTAAATGTACAAGCAGATTTTCCGCTACGCTATCGACAGTTAAATTATGCGTGCGGGTATTTTTTGCAGGCGCAACGCAATCACGCATTTGTGTCACCTGCATGCCCGCATAACCACAGGGGTTGATTGCTTGGTAGGGCGTTAAGTCCATGTCAACGTTTAGGCTGAGGCCGTGATAGGTACAGCCATTTTTGACGCGTAAACCCAAGGCGGCGATTTTTGCACCGGCGACATACACACCCGGCGCGCCGTCTTGACGCGCTGCGGCAATGCCGTAATCCGCTAATGTATCAATAACGGCTTGTTCCATGCGCTGTACGCACGCTTTAATGCCCAAACCTGATCGTCTTAAATCCAGCAGCAAATAGATCACCACTTGGCCGGGGCCGTGATAAGTGATTTGACCGCCGCGATCAACGTGCAAGACCGGAATGCCGATATCGGCACGCAAATGCTCCGGCTTACCCGCCATGCCTAAGGTAAAAATAGGCGGGTGCTGCAGTAACCAAAACTCATCGTGTGTGTCAGCGCTGCGGTTGGCGGTGAAGGCTTGCATTGCGCGCCAAGTCGGTTCGTAGTCAACCTGACCTAACCGTTTGATCTGAGGCAAAATCAGTGGCCAAATAGGAAGCAAAGCCGGCAGTAAAACAGACGACATTTAAAGCGCCACTTTTACCCAGGGATGCGCGCTCAATTCGCGGTAAAGGTTATCCAGTTGCGGTTTAGAGGTGGCGCGGATGGTGCAAGTTAGCGAAATATATTTGCCGGCGGATGAGGCACGCATTTCAACGCTCTCCACGGCAAAATCGGGCGCGTGTCGCAACACAATGTCTATCATGGATTGCGCAAAATTATCCTGCATTAATCCCATTATTTTTACGGGAAAGTCACAGGGAAAAACAAGCAACGTCTCTGAATTTTCGCTAGCGTTCATAAAGTAACCGAAAAGGGAGTAACCGAATAGGAAGTAACCGAATAGGAAGTAACCGAACAGGAAGTGATTGATGCAAACTAACGCCGCATAACCTGTTGTTTATACGCTTGATAAAGCGCATGCATGCGCCGAAACATAGGGCCGGGTTGGCCACCGCCCACCGGCTTTCCATCCAATTGCGTCGCAGCCAAAACTTCCTTGGTGGACGAGGTTAGCCATATTTCATCCGCTTGGCGTAATTCGGCCTCGGAAATAGGGCGGATGCGCGGATTCATCTGATTAGCCACCGCCAATTCAAGGACAACATCATAAGTAATACCCGGCAGCATCAAATTCGATTTAGGCACGGCCAATAATTGACCCGCCAAAACAATAAATACGCTGCTGACAGATCCTTCAATCAATTGCCCGTCGCGGAGCAAGACGGTTTCCGCGCAATTCGCCTCAACGGATATTTGACGTAACAGAACATTTGGTAATAAGGAGGTGACTTTAAGGTCACAGCGTAACCAACGATTGTCCTGCGCAGTTATGACATGAACGCCGTGCGCAATGGCTTCCGCGGCGGGCGTTGTTAGCGGCATCGGCAAGACGAATACCGTCGGCTGAACCTGTTGCGGAAACGCATGATCACGCGGCCCTGTGCCACGGGTAACTTGTAGATAAACCCCCTGATCATCCCACTCCGCTTGCGCAATAACGCGGGTGATTAAGTCTTGCCATTCCGTAACCGAATGGGGGTTGGCGAGCTGAATGCCGTCCAGACTGGCTTGCAGACGCGCCAGATGCGCTTCTAGCCGAAAGGGCTGGCGGTTGTAAACGGGGATCACCTCATAAACCCCGTCGCCGAAAAGAAAACCTCGGTCCATGACCGAGATTTGGGCTTTTTCTTGCGCTAGAAAAGCGCCGTTCAAATAGACAGTGGTGGTCATGACGTTACTTGAATAACAACAAAATATTGTCCCAGCCGCGGCTTAGAATGCCGGCAACACCGACTTTCTCCAATGCTAATAGCGGGTAATCCCCCAGCAACTCACCATCAACACTGAGGCGAACCGTGCCGAGGCGCTGACCTTGTGCGATAGGAGCCAACAGCGGCTGCTGCGTAATGAGTTCCGCTTTGATTTGCTTGCTGGCCCCGCGCGGCACAGTGACATGGAAATCACGCAAGAAACCGGCCTTGATTTCTCTGCTGGAACCCTTGTAAATACGGAGTCGAGACACGGCTTGATTGGCTGAATAGAGCTTCACCGTTTCATAGAACTGAAAGCCAAAATTCAGCAACTTTTGACTTTCCATGGCGCGCGATATATCCGAATTAGCGCCCAGCACCACACTAATCAAGCGACGATTTTCTCTTTTGGCCGAAGTCACCAAACAATAGCCGGCGCTATTGGTGTGCCCCGTTTTCAGACCATCGACGCTGGGATCAATAAATAATAAGCGGTTACGATTGGGTTGCCTGATGTTGCTATAAGTAAATTCCTTCATGGAATAAATCTTGTAAAAATCAGGAAAGTCATTAACTAACGCCTTGGATAGTGTGATCAGGTCGCGTGCAGTCGTCATGTGCAGCGGGTCTGGCAGGCCGGTGGAATTAACAAAGTGCGTTTTGCTCATGCCCAAGCGTTTTGCCATTTCATTCATCATGGCAACAAAACCCTCTTCCGATCCGGCGATGGCTTCCGCTACCACGATGCAGGCGTCATTGCCGGATTGAACGATGATGCCTTTGAGCAGATCTTCCACCTTTGCCGGCTTGCGGGGATCGAGAAACATGCGCGAGCCTTCAGTGTGCCAGGCTTTCTCTGATACCGGCAGGGTTTGCTCCAACTGCAAGCGGCCTTCCCGGATGGCTTTGAATGCCAGATACGCCGTCATTATTTTGGTGAGCGAGGCGGGTTCAACGCGGGTATCAGGATTCTTCTGTGCCAACGCCGCGCCGCTGGCGCTGTCTATCAGCAACCAGGTGCGTGCTTCAATTTGCGGCGCAGGCGGGATGGGCAATGCGGCTTGAACGGCGAAAGTTAACCCCGCAAAAGCTAAAAAATTAAATAACAATAAAAAATATCGAAAAATCGGCATGTCAGAAAAGCTCAGAAAATGGAAATCGTTGATCAGCGCGAGATTCGGTACGGCTTGACACCAAAATCTTGTTGATAAGCCATAGCCACGCGTTCGGCGGCTTCGGGTGTTGCAAATGGGCCAGCTTGAACCTTAAATAGCTTGTTGGCGCTAATTTGATCGAGTCCGGGCAATTCAGCACCAAAGCGATTTTTTACTCGAACTGACAAGGCTTGGGCTGCTTCAACACTGGAAACGGCGGCCAGTTGTAAATATATGCGCTGATAAATTTCGGGTGCGGCTGCCGAATAAACTTTGAACGCCTTGATGCCCAAATTTTGCTGAATAAGCTGGGCAGTCCGATCTGCACTTTCCGGGGTGGCAAATGGGCCAGCCTGAACTTTATGTAAGCCGGCACTCTCCACGCGCGTCACTTTCGGCAAATCAGCTGACTGGGCTGTTGCCTGTAATGAATTAGCTCGTGCAATCAAGTTGTCAGCCGAAGCCGGATTGCCAAACGCCCCTAATTGCAAATAAACCGCAGCGCCAGCAGAAAGCGCTGTCGGACCGGGCTTGGCTTCAACCTTGGCGACTGGATCGACCTTGACGGCTGCGGCAGGAGGATCTGTCAGTGTTGCCGTATCAAGCGGCCCCGGCGCAGCATCCGTAGTTAAAATGGTGGGCGCATCACCCGGTCTAATGGATTCCACTTCAACTTGCGTGACGCCTTTAAGAATGTCCAATTTGTAAGCTGCGGTATAGGACAAATCAATAATGCGACCGCTATGAAAGGGGCCGCGGTCATTAACACGCACCACAATGCTCTTGCCGTTTTCCAAATTGGTCACGCGTGCATAACTGGGTAGCGGCAAAGTGGCATGCGCCGCAGTCATTGCGTACATGTCGTAAATTTCACCGGTTGCCGTGGCTTTGCCATGAAATTTTCGCCCGTACCAAGAGGCCAAGCCGCGCGTTTTGTAGTTGGATTTATTGGCGATTGGGAAATATTGACGTCCCATCACTTTATAAGGGTCGTTAGCGTAACGATGGATCGGTTCCTCACGCGGCACAGCATCCGGAATATCGCCAAGATTGGGCGGCGGATTCGCGCCGGGACCGTCATCTTTGTAATAACCACCGCCCGTAAACGGAGGCGTCACCGGCGTGGCGGCAGCAGTCTGATTGGTGCCACCCGTACCCCCCGTACCGCTTGTGCTGCCTGCACTGCTGCTCGGGACGGTTTGTGCCGTTTTATTGTTAACGCTGGCACAACCCGCCAGTGTTAAACCCAGTGTGAGTGCTAATAGTGTCGAATAACGGTACGGTCCACTAGATTTAGGTGGCAATGATTTAAAAATAAGCGTTTGGTTATAAGAGTTCATGACGGACTCTCTGAAGTTGAGAAAGTGCTGTAAGTTTAGCCCTCTTGGCCTATGTTTTTACAAGCTTTTTATGCGTTGCGGCACTCATAACAATACCAAAACCCACTAACACCGTCAGCATCGACGTACCGCCATAACTGATCAATGGCAATGGCACCCCTACTACCGGCAAAATGCCGGAAACCATGCCCATATTGACGAAAGCATAGATGAAAAAGGTTAAAACAATTGAGCCTGAGAAGAGCCGACTAAACAAAGAGGGGGCCCCAGCCGCTAGCCAAAGTCCTCGCCAAATGATGGCGGCGTAAAGCAAAAGCAGAAATAAGTTGCCAATCAGGCCGAATTCCTCTGAAAACACAGCAAAGATAAAGTCAGTACTCCGTTCCGGCAGAAAATCAAGGTGGGTCTGAGTGCCTGCCATCCAGCCTTTACCTGCCACACCGCCTGACCCCACCGCAATAGTCGATTGAATAATGTGGTAGCCTGCACCTAGTGGATCAGACGAGGGATCGATCAAGGTCAATACCCGTCTACGCTGATAATCATGTAAGAGATAATGCCAAACCAGTGGCAGGGCAGAGGCGGCAATAACGGCTGCGCTGATGATCACGCGCCAATACAGCCCGCCCAGAAACAGCACGAAAAAGCCGGACGCCGCAATTAACAGTGATGTGCCCAAATCAGGTTGTTTGGCGATGAAACCAACCGGCAACGCCAGCAACAGCGCGGCAATAGCGAAATCACGGCCGTGCAGGGTTTCCTGCTTGTAATGAAAAAACCAGGCCAGCATCATCGGGGCCGCCAAACGCATTAACTCGGAAGGTTGTATGCGCGTAATGCCGAGCTCAAGCCAGCGCCGTGAGCCATTTACCACAATGCCAAACAGGGAAACCCCCAGGAGTAACAGCAAGCCAATGATATAAACCGGTAAAGCAAACTGCATTAGGCGTTGGGGAGGGATGTGCGACACCAGCAACATGCCCATTACCGCAACACCGATATTGGTCAAGTGCGAGACAATTCTGCCGCTATTTTCGCCGGATGCGCTAAAAACCACGGTAACGCTGATCAACATTAACAAGCCAAGCAAGCCAATTAATGGCGCATCAAGATGGCTAACCAGACGACGTATTAAACGAAAAATCATTCAGCGTTCCCCAGCTCGCGTGGCGAAGACAATTGCAGCGGTTTATCGGGCTCGGAGCTTGCGTTCAACTCGGTGGCAAAGCGGGCATCGGCTGGCCGGTTATCCTCAATTTCGTCGCTTGCTGAATTGGCGGTTTCACCCTCGGGCACGATCGGCTTGGGTAATTTTCCCAGCAGCCAATAATCGGTCACTTTGCGGGCAATCGGTGCCGCAGTTGAGCCGCCATGGCCGCCATTTTCTACCATGACGGCAATAACAATCTTGGGTGCGTCTACCGGGGCAAAAGAGATGAATAAAGCGTGATCACGATGCCGTGCTTTGACTTGGCTTTCGATATAGCGCGCGCCTTGTTTAATGCCGACCACCTGCGCCGTCCCGGTCTTGCCGGCAAACAAATAGGGCGTATTGGCACCGGCAACCGAGGCTGTGCCACCGGGGCGCATGACATCAACCATGGCATCTTTGATGAGGCGCAAATGGTCTGGGGATAATTTAAGCTGTTCCACGACCTGCGGGGCGGCGTAGCCCAGCTTGCCATTCGCTGGGTTTTTCCAGCCACGAATTAACTGGGGTTGATAAATGGTGCCGTTATTGGCAATCGCCATGGTGGCCACCGCCAGTTGCATTGGTGTCGCCAATACATAGCCCTGGCCAATGCCGGCAATGACTGTTTCCCCTGGGTACCAACGCTGATTAAAACGCTTCTTTTTCCAGGCCGGAGTTGGCATTAAGCCAGGCAATTCACCATCCAGGTCAATACCGGTTTCTTTACCAAACCCGAAATGCGACAAAAACTGCGACATGCGCTCAATCCCCAGCTGTTGCGCCAACCCATAGTAATAGGTGTCGCAAGACACCACGATTGAACGCTTCAAATCCACCATGCCATGGCCATCCTTCTTCCAATCGCGATAGCGGTGGCTGCTGCCTGGCAAAGTAAAATAGCCAGGGTCGGCAATCGTATCATTCGGTTGACGCACCCCCAGCTCCAACCCTGCTAAAGCCATAAAGGGTTTAATCGTTGATCCGGGTGGATAAACGCCACGTAGCGCACGATTAATCATCGGGTGATCCGGGGATTCGTTTAATTCACGCCACGAAGTGGCGTCAATGCCATCGACAAACAGGTTGGGGTCAAACCCCGGCTTGGAAACTAGGGCCAGCACACCGCCGTTGCGTGGATCTAATGCGACCAATGCCCCTCGATAATCCCCAAAAACCTGTTCTGCGACTTGTTGTAATTTTGCATCAAGATGCAGGTAAATGTTATGACCGGCCACCGGCGGCGTGCGCGAAAGGAGTCGCACGGCCCGCCCACCTGAATCGGTTTCTACCTTTTCAATACCGGTACGGCCATGCAACCATTTTTCGTAACTGGCTTCGATACCCATTTTGCCAATATGGTCCGTGCCTTTGTAATTGGCCAGTTGACCCGATTCGGCTAGGCGATCGTGATCTTTATCACTGATGCGGCCGATATAGCCCACCACGTGCGAAAAGCCCCTTTCCATCGGATATTGGCGAAATTGGCGCGCTTTCATTTCCACGCCAGGAAAACGATAGCGATTCACCGCAAAGCGCGCGCTTTCCGTTTCGCTCAATTGATTACGAATCGGAATACTTTCGAAATTGCGACTTTCCGCCAACAGTTTTTTGAACCGCTTCCGGTCGCTCGGATTGATCTCGACAATTTCCGCTAAGCGATCAATCGTTTCAGTCAGATTGGCCGCTTTCGAAGGGGTGATTTCCAGCGTGTAAGCCGAATAATTGTGTGCCAGAACAACGCTCTGACGATCGTAAATCACGCCGCGTGACGGCGGCGCGGGTACCAGTGCAATTCGATTGTTTTCCGCCATGGCATGGTAATGGTCAAACTGCGAAATTTGCAGCCACGCAAAACGTACAAACAAGCCCACAAACAAGATTGCAGCAACCGTGCCGGCAATTTCCATGCGTCGGCGATAACGCAGAAACTCCTGTTCTGGATTAATGAGGCGCAGTTTTTTCACACGCTGACGATAAATAAATTAAGAATTACCGATGTATAGACGAATGACTGGCCATGCCTTGATTGGTGACATGATCGAACAAGCGAGCCAACGGTGGCCATAGCAAAGTGGCCACCAGCCCAGAGGCCAACCAGCGCCAATCGACAGCACCGCGCCCTATGGCTAAACCGATGGCTAACACCAGGAACTCTTTGCCTAACAGGATCGGGGCTAATTGCAGGGTTTGACGCGGCGCGTCAAATCCTTCCAGACGGCGCTGCACCAGTAAAACCACAAAAGTGGCAGTGCAATACGCCAAGGCGTTTAGGCCTATCAACACGCCGCGCGCAACATCGGTAATTAATCCTAGGGTAAATGCGGCGCCAAGGCCGGCGAGTCGCGGCGCGCGAATATTCCAGAACAACAACGCCATTAAGGTGAAATCAGGGACCAACCAACGATACTGTTCCACCCAGGGTAACAAGGTCAGCGTAAAGGCAAGGGTCAAGCTGGCGTAAACCTTGATAGGCGTGGCCGGCCGCGCCATTTCTGCGCCTTGCGGTAACAAGGGTTTGTGTAAGTTCATTGGGCGGTTCCAAGTGGCGGAGCGGAGGGGATTACCGGCGTAGAGGGCGTCGCAGGCGGTGTTGGAACCAGCACCGCCATGTGTCGATAGCGACCAATGCCACTAATTGGTTGGCACAGCGCACGCGCAAAGGGGGTGTGGCGGGGGGCTTCCGTTTTAATGACGCGCGCGACCGGGATGCCGGCTGGATAGACGCCGTCGATTCCGGAGGTATAAAGCAAATCCCCTACTTTTATATCGGCATGCATATCGAGAAAGCGGACTTCCAGCAGAGTATCGGAACCTTGCCCCGATACGATGATGCGCAGCCCGTTACGCAAATTTTGCACCGGCGCACCTTGGTCTCGATCCGTCAGCAGGCTGACTTCGGCGCTCCAAGGAAATACCCGCGTCACTTGCCCAACCAAGCCAATGGCATCCACCACCGGTAAACCAGCAACGATGCCATGACGATGGCCGCGATTAATCACCACTCTGCGCACAAAGGGATTCGGTGAGGTTTCAATCACTTCACCGGCGACCGCGCGAAAACCAGGCCGTTGCGGCAAGGTCAGTAATGCACGCAATTGCGCGTTTTCGCGGGCAAGCGCAGCATGTTCGTTCAATTTGGCGGTGAGCAGTTCATGCTCTTGTTTGATACGACTATTTTCTGCCGCCAGCTCGCCATGCTCGACAAAAAAGTGCCCCATCGCTTGCAACCAATCCCAAGGCTTGGCCAAGGTGACCTGAACCGGATGGATCACCGTATTGAGCCCGGCGCGTAGCCCTGAAAGCGTCGAATAGCGCGCATCGACTGCCAATAGAAACAGACAAACCAGCGCATATAAGCTGAAACGCGCCGGCAGCCCCATCTCTCGAACGAACAGAGGGGCACGTGGGGCAGAAGACATTGAATTGCGTGTGGAAAGTAAGAAAAGATTGACCTGACGATCCACTCACCCCTTGGTTATTCGTTAGTGAAAACGGTAGAAAGTCGATCCATTTCTTCTAACGCACGACCAGAACCCCGCACAACGCAAGACAAAGGATCTTCTGCCACGATGACCGGCAAGCCAGTTTCTTCCATCAACAAACGATCCAAATCGCGCAGCAATGCACCGCCGCCGGTTAGCACCATGCCTTTATCGGCGATATCCGCGCCGAGTTCGGGCGGCGTTTGTTCGAGAGCCGATTTAACCGCGGTGACGATGGTATTGAGCGGATCGGTCAACGCTTCCAGAATTTCATTGCTGGTAATGGTGAAGCTGCGCGGGATGCCTTCGGCCATGTTGCGGCCTTTGACTTCCATTTCGCGCACCTCTGAGCCGGGGAAGGCCGAGCCCATTTCCTTTTTGATCATCTCGGAAGTGGCTTCGCCGATCAGCATGCCGTAATTGCGCCGGATGTAATTGATGATGGATTCATCGAATTTATCGCCGCCAACGCGCGAAGAGGTGGAATAAACCATGCCGCCGAGCGAAATGACGCCAACTTCAGTGGTGCCACCACCAATATCGACCACCATGGAGCCGGTTGCTTCTGCCACCGGCATGCCGGCACCAATGGCCGCGGCCATCGGCTCTTCAATCAAATAGACCTGGCGCGCGCCGGCACCAATGGCGGATTCGCGAATGGCGCGCCGTTCAACCTGCGTGGCACCCGAGGGCACGCAAATAATGATGCGTGGACTCGGGTGAAACAGACGGGTGTCATGGACTTTCTTGATGAAGAATTTCAACATCTGTTCAGTGATGTTGAAATCGGCGATGACGCCGTCTTTCATCGGACGAATCGCCTGAATGTTGCCAGGCGTGCGGCCGAGCATCATCTTGGCTTCCAGCCCGACGGCTTGTATGGTTTTTTTGCCAGTGAGGCCTTCCTGACGGATGGCGACGACTGACGGCTCGTTAAGCACAATGCCACGGCCGCGAACATAAATAAGTGTGTTGGCTGTTCCCAAGTCGATGGCAAGATCGGTGGAAAAGTAGCCGCGAAGAAGTCCGAACATGTATAGGTCTCGAGAGTCGGAAAAATAGCGGTATATGATAACCTACGTCGCCTTAAGCAATAAGGCTTCCAAGCTAAAGAACAAGGTATCTCATGTCACTTTCTAAAGAAGATGTTGAACGAATTGCCAAGTTGGCCCGTATTCGGGTCAGTGCGGCTGAAGTTGTCGCCTATCAATCCCAATTAAATGGCATTTTTAGCCTGATCGAAGAAATGCAGGCGGTTGATACGTCGAATGTTGAGCCGATGTCGCATGCGCAAGATTTATATCAGCGGTTGCGCGCCGATGTGGTGACGGAAAGCGACCGTCGCAGCGATTACCAAAAGATTGCACCCCAAACGGAAAACGGCCTTTATCTGGTGCCGAAAGTTATTGAGTGAGTTGGATAAATCATGAACGCCACCCTTAAATCACTCGCCGATGCGCTGGCTGCCGGCACAACCTCCAGCACCGAGTTATGCCAAGACTACCTAGCGCGTATTCAAAGTTTGAATCCTTCATTGAATGCGTTCGTCACTATTGATCCAGACAGAACGCTGGCCGAAGCGCAAGCGGCTGACGCAATGCGCGCTGCCGGTCAGGCCGGCCCACTGACCGGCGTGCCCATTGCGCATAAAGATATTTTTTGCACCGAAGGTTGGCTGAGCACCTGCGGCTCCCAAATGCTAGCCAATTTTGTCTCGCCCTACGACGCCCATGTTGTTGAGCAATTCAAGGCGGCCGGCATGCCCAGTCTGGGCAAAACCAACATGGATGAGTTCGCCATGGGCTCGTCAAATGAAACCAGTTTTTATGGCCCGGTGCGCAACCCATGGGACGTAGAGCGCGTGCCCGGTGGTTCATCCGGTGGCAGTGCCGTGGCCGTTGCCGCACGCATGGCACCGGCCGCCACGGGCACCGATACCGGCGGCTCCATTCGTCAACCGGCGGCACTGTGCGGCATCACCGGGTTAAAGCCCACTTACGGCATTGTTTCGCGATACGGCATGATTGCTTTTGCGTCCAGCCTCGACCAAGGCGGGCCGATGGCGCAAACAGCGGAAGATTGCGGCTTGCTCCTCAACGTCATGGCCGGCTTTGATGCGCGCGATTCAACCAGTTTGCAGCGCGAAAAAGAAGATTACACGCGCAAGCTGACGATGCCTTTAACGGGGCTGAAGATTGGTTTGCCGCGCGAGTTTTTTGGTGCGGGTCTGACCGGCGCTACCGCCACAGCAGTGGAAGCCGCCATTGCGCAATTACGCCAATTGGGGGCTGAAACGGTTGAAGTGGGCTTGCCGAATTCACGCCTTTCGGTGGCGGCTTATTACGTGTTGGCACCGGCAGAAGCGTCAAGCAACTTATCGCGCTACGACGGTGTGCGCTATGGCTATCGCGCCGCCGAATATGGCGATTTAACCGATATGTACGAAAAATCGCGGGCGGAGGGATTCGGCAGTGAAGTGAAACGTCGCATCATGATCGGCACTTATGTGCTCTCGCACGGTTATTACGACGCTTATTACATTCAGGCGCAACGTTTGCGCCGCTTGATCGCGAACGATTTTTCTGCCGCTTTTACCCAATGTGATGTGATTTTGAGTCCAACCACGCCCAGCACTGCCTTCAAATTGGGCGAGAAAATTGCCGATCCGGTTGAAATGTATCTGTCCGATATTTACACCATTGCCGTCAATCTGGCTGGGCTGCCTGGCATGGCGTTGCCGTGTGGATTTGATGCGCAAGGACTGCCGATCGGCCTGCAACTGATTGGTAATTATTTTGATGAAGCCCGCATGTTAGGCGTTGCTCACCAATATCAAATGGCAACCGACTGGCATACGCGCGCGCCTTCGCTTTGAATGCGGCTGAAAGAGGACGCCAAATGAATTCCATTCCATCACAGCTGAGCAATGAACAGCTACGGCATATCACCAACGAAGGCTTCATTTACATGTGCGCCTGTCCGGCCGCGGTGGCCAAGCAGATGCTGTTATTGCGCGATTTGCATCGCTATCAACATGATTGCGTCAGCCAGGGCGCATTAATGGAAGCGGTGCATCTTCGCATCGCGGAAGCAACGCAGGTGGCGCACGCAGAATTGGAAAAATGTCTGAATGACGTGCTAGAGATGGAAGGCTGGGATAAAACAACGCTGTCCATGCCGGAAGGACTGCGGCAAGTCCGCGCCGACCTTATTGATAAAGAGCTGGGCTAAATACTGACAGGCCATGTAACAACAGGTAATAACAGGAAAAAAGGAATACTAAGCATGCAATGGGAAACTGTAATCGGGCTAGAAGTGCATACCCAGCTCACCACGCAGTCCAAGATTTTTTCTGGCGCGTCCATCGCCTTTGGTGCCGCGCCGAATACGCAGGCGTGTCAGGTCGATATCGCCTTGCCTGGCGTTTTACCCGTACTGAATCAGGGTGCGGTGGAGCGTGGCATCCGCTTTGGTCTGGCGATTGGTGCCAAACTGAATCTCATCAACAGTTTTGACCGTAAGAATTATTTCTACCCGGATTTGCCCAAAGGTTATCAGATCAGTCAATTCGCCCTGCCCATTGTGGAAGGGGGCGAATTGACCGTGCAAGTTGGCGAGACAGGAAAAACCGTAGAGAAAACGATACGCATCACGCGCGCGCATCTGGAAGAAGATGCCGGCAAATCGTTGCACGAAGATTTTCACGGCATGACCGGCATTGACCTGAATCGCGCCGGCACGCCCCTGTTGGAGATTGTTTCTGAGCCGGATATGCGGTCGGCGAAGGAAGCGGTTGCGTACGCTAAAGCATTGCATACCTTAGTGACTTGGATCGGCATTTGCGACGGCAACATGCAAGAAGGCAGTTTTCGCGTCGATGCCAATGTCTCGGTGCGGCCACTTGGGCAAAAGGAATTTGGCACGCGCCGCGAGATCAAGAATCTCAACTCGTTTCGGTTTTTGGAACAGGCGATCAATTACGAAATCCGTTGGCAGATTGAGCAGATTGAAGACGGCTATCAAATTCAGCAAGCCACCGTGCTATTCGACCCGGATGCCGGCGAAACACGCGCGATGCGTAGCAAAGAAGATGCGCACGATTACCGCTATTTCCCCGACCCTGATTTGCTGCCGGTGCATTTAGATGCGGCGTGGATTGAGCAAGTGCGTGCTGCTTTGCCAGAATTGCCGCAGCAAAAACAAGCCCGTTATCAAGCGGATTGGCAGCTTTCTGCCTACGATGCCGCCGCCTTGACCGGCTCGCGCGCGTTGGCGGATTACTTTGAGGCGGTGGTGGCCGGCCTCGCCAAGCCCGATGCGAAACTTGCCGCCAATTGGGTCATGGGCGATTTGTCCGCCACGCTCAATAAGGAAAATATGAATATTGCCAACAGCCACATTCGCGCCGAGCAATTGGCCGGCCTGCTGGCGCGTATTCAAGATGGCACTTTGTCCGGCAAATTAGCTAAGCAGGTTTTCGAGGCAATGTGGGCGGCCAAGGCAAGTGCAGTTGATATTGCCGATAGCATCATCGAGGCGCAAGGCTTAAAACAGGTCTCGGATAGTGGGGCCATTGAGAAAATTATCGCTGAGGTGATGGCGGCAAACGCTAAATCGGTTGAAGAATTCCGTGCTGGCAAGGAAAAAGCCTTCAATGCCTTAGTGGGTCAAGTCATGAAAGCCAGCAAAGGCAAGGCGAATCCGCAACAAGTTAACGACTTGTTGCGGCAGAGATTGGGTTGAAGATCAATCAGCGTTAACGCCATATTGATCGCGGTAACGCTGGATGGCGGCCAAGGTATCGCGCCCTGTTGGCTTGTCGGCCAGATAGCCGGCGAGATCATCCAGATTAACGATGCTGATGACCGGAATAGCGTAATCCCGGCTGACTTCCTGTACGGCAGACAACGCACCCAAGCCACGCTCCATCCGATCTAATGCAATGGCGACGCCGCAAGGTGTCGCCCCCGCGGCATGGATCAATTCAACCGACTCACGCACTGACGTGCCTGCGGAAATGACATCATCAACAATCAGAATACGGCCGCTTAATTTCGCGCCGACAATACTGCCGCCTTCGCCGTGATCCTTCACTTCCTTGCGGTTATAGCTGAATGGCACATTGCGCCCCGCCGCGGCAAAAGCGACAGCGACCGACGCCGCCAACGGAATACCCTTATAGGCCGGGCCAAACAAGCCATCAAACACCAACGGCGAGGCATCAATTGCCTGGGCATAAAATTCGCCGAGTTTTTTCAAGGCAACCCCGTCATTAAACAAGCCAGCATTAAAAAAATAGGGGCTCAACCGTCCTGCCTTGGTTTTGTATTCGCCGAACAACAATACCTGTTGCTGAATGGCAAAATCGAGAAATTGGTCTTTAAAATTTTGCACGAAAGCTCCTTATCGTGTGCATGGCACCAAGCTGAATCTTAACCTTCTGCCAGTCATCGCATAAGCCGATCATGTCCATCGATCACTTCCGCCGCCTTGTGCTTGTAGTAAAGTCGGTGCCATTCAACACTTTGATTCGAAGCTGGATGATATCCATGTGCGCAAAATTCAACGTCCTGCTGACTGCCGTCTTCCTGTCTGCCGCGCTGCCGCTGCACGCCAGGGAAACACTGATTATCGGTGTCGAAAATCAGCCGTATTTACCCACCTACGCCTATGAAAACGGCGTTTATATCGGTTTTGCGCGCGAACTATTCGACGCATTCGCCCAGGATCGCGGTTATGCGCTTGAGTATCGCGCGCTGCCGGTGCCGCGTTTGTACGCCTCCTTTTTCGAAGGGCAAATCGATTTCAAATTTCCGGATAACCCGCGTTGGAAGCAAGAACAACGTGAGAAAAAAACCATCCATTACAGCGATCCCATCGTGGCCTACGTGGATGGCGTCAGCACCTTGCCGCACAAAAAAACCACAAAACCCGATGACATCAAGCGTCTCGGCACGATGAGAGGGTTTACCCCTTGGGCATGGATCGATCGCATTGAATCCGGCAAGACGATACTTTCTGAAAATACCCAGCTTGCTGCACTCATTCGTCAAACGCAGGTCGGCCGCATTGATGGCATTTATGCCAATGTTGCCGTCATCAATTACCAGCTTGATCACATCCTCAAGCGGCCGGGTGCGCTGACCTTCAACCCTGGTTTGCCCAGCAGCCGCGATTATTACTACTTGGCGACCCTTAAAAGGCCGGAAGTGCTGACCGAATTCAATCAATGGATGCACAAAAATCGAACGCAAATTGCAGCGCTGAAACAAAAATACGCCGTTGAAAAAGGCGTGATCGCACCAGCCGCTACCTCCCAACCATGAAATCACACGCTATTCATCCTTGGCATGGCCTAACCGCCCGCCAACTAAGGATTACGCTCGGCTTCGCCCTTTGCATCGGTTTATTGATTGGCGCTTTGGAACTCGTTGCCCAATGGCACGACTGGCGCAAGCAAATCAACGCCCGCATGCAACAAAACCTGGAGTTGGTGCAGGCCAGTGCCGCGGAAGCGGCTTTTCAATTGAATGTTGAACAGGCGGACAATATTGCGGTTGGTCTGCTTAATTTTGAGGAGATCGCCGTCGTTGTCCTGCGCGACAACTTTGGCAATGTATTAGCCCAGCGTTCGCGTCATATTGCTGCCGCCGATCATTCTGCCTTAGGTGCTGCGCTCATTCGCGGTCTAGAGCGGCGCAGTCTGCCGCTGCATTATCAAGAGTCGCATAGCACGGGTGTCAGTTCGCACGTGGTTCAACATGCGGGTCAACATGTTGGTCAAATAGACATTACGCTGAATAACAGCATCATCGGCCAACGTTTTTATGCGCTGGCATTAAACAAAATGGGCATGGCGGTCGCATTGGCGGTTTTGCTCAGTCTATTGCTGGGCGTTGTGTTTTACTTAACCATGATTCGCCCGTTGGTTAACTTAAGCAATAGCATCGTAGATCTTGACCCCGCCGCGCCCGCGCGTAACTCACTCCCTATCCCCAAAACGCATGCAAACGACGAATTGGGCGCACTTATCGAAAATCTCAACGTCCTGTTACTGGCCATGCAGCACGGTCTTGCACAACGCGACGCGGCCGAAGCCTCGCTCAGTGCGTTAAACCAGCAATTGGAAGCGCGCGTTGCTGAGCGCACCGAAGCGTTGCACCAAACCTTGGGCGAGCTGGCAATCAAAAAGGAAATTGCCGAGCAGGCGTCGCGCGCCAAATCGCAGTTTCTCGCCAATATGAGCCATGAAATCCGCACGCCCATGAATGGCGTTCTCGGCATGACTGAATTGCTGCTCAGCACCAAGCTCGACGAAGAACAACACGACTTCGCGCAGACCGTGCAACACAGCGCTCAAGCTCTTCTTAAAGTCATTAATGATATTCTTGATTTTTCTAAGATAGATGCCGGCAAGCTGAATATTGATGTCATTGATTTCGACCTGGGCGAATTAATACGCGAAACCAGTAAGTTGATGGCAATGAACGCGCAACAGAAAGGGCTCACTTTCAATGCCAGTCTTGCGCCAAACATTCCGCTGCACTTGTGCGGAGACCCCGGTCGCGTGCGACAAATACTGCTCAACTTGCTTGGCAATGCCATCAAATTCACTGCACAAGGTGAAGTGTCGCTGGTTGTGCAACAAATCGAGCGCACCGTCGATAGTGTTCGAATTCGCTTCGATATTCACGATTCTGGCATCGGCATTGCCGTAGAAAAACGCTCGCTGTTATTTACCCCCTTTACGCAAGCCGACGGCTCAATGACCCGTCGCTTTGGCGGCACCGGCCTTGGGCTTGCCATCGTCAAACGCTTGACTGAGTTAATGGGGGGCGTGGTCGGTGTCGAAAGCGAAGAAGGAAAAGGTTCAACATTCTGGTTTACCCTTCCTTTTGCCTTGCAAACCGGCGTAGTCGCTAGCGCGCCGCTGCTCATCATCGTCGCCGCACCGACTAACCAGCGACTGATTTCGCTATTACTGTCAAAAGCGGGTTACAGCATTGAAGTCGTTAACACCGGCAGTGAAGGATTGCAGAAATTAGGCAATTCAACTTACGGACTTGTTTTAATTGATGATCGAATGCCAGACATGAATAGCGTGGAAATAGCCACGGCCATTCGGCAGGGAGGCCATGCGTCTTTCAATAATCACATCCCGCTCTTAGCGCTTAATGTGCCGGAAGAAGGCCGTCAGCAAGCGATTCGAGCCGGTATTGACGATTTTTTGCCTGATCCCATTGCCTCACATCAACTACATGAAAAGGTACAAGCGTTGCTGAAACAGGCAAAGTAGCCTTTGTTTCAAACGCGCCCGAATAATCTTGCCTCGTTATACTGTCAGCATTCGCTTGACCCAACTCAAATTAATCGCTCAATTTTTAAACCTCTACCGCGCCCTATCATGCCTGATCTGACTCAATCTACCGCTTGGAAAGCCCTCAAGGAAGAACGCAAAGCCTGGAAAGGCCTGCATCTGCGCGATCTGTTTGCGCAAGATAAACAGCGCGTTGCGCGCTTTTCACTGCAAATGGACGATTTACTGCTCGATTATTCAAAGAATCTGATTCGTCCACAAACCCTGAAATGTCTGCTGAAGCTGGCGCAAGACTGCAAGGTAAGCACGTTACGCGATGCCATGTTTAACGGCGAAAAAATTAATCTGACTGAAGGCCGCGCCGTATTGCACACCGCGTTGCGCAACCGTGGCGATCGACCGGTTTGGGTCGAAGGCCATGATGTCATGCCGGACATACGCGATGTGCTCGCCCGCATGCGGGTCTTTGCAGATCGTGTGCGCACTGGCGAATGGCTCGGCCACACGGGGGAACCGATTACCGATGTGGTCAATATTGGCATTGGCGGGTCTGATCTTGGCCCCGCCATGACCTGTTTAGCGCTGCGGCCGTATGGCGGCAATATCAATGCGCACTTTGTTTCCAATGTCGATCCCAGCCATTTGCACGACATTTTGGAAGATCTGAATCCGGTCACTACCTTGTTCATCGTCGCTTCGAAGACCTTCACCACGCAAGAAACCTTGCTTAATGCAAGTGCGGCGCGCACGTGGCTGCTGGATGCGGTCAAAAAAGACGCTACCGCTGTCGCCAAGCATTTTGTTGCGGTTTCTACCAATGAGCAGGCGGTCAGTGAGTTTGGTATTGATCCGGCCAATATGTTTGGCTTTTGGGATTGGGTAGGCGGACGTTATTCGCTCTGGTCGGCAATTGGCTTGCCGATTGCGTTGTACATCGGCATGGATGAATTTGAAGAGCTCCTCGCGGGGGCTTATGACATGGATGAACACTTCCGCACTGCGCCGCTGGCCGAAAACATGCCGGTCATCCTGGCGCTGCTGGGTGTTTGGTACAACAATTTCTGGGATGCGCAAAGTTACGCCGTGCTGCCCTATGAACAACGTCTGAGCCGCTTCACCGCTTATTTGCAGCAACTTGACATGGAAAGTAACGGCAAAGGGGTGACGCGGGCGGGCAAAAGGGTCAATTATTCAACCGGGCCGATTTTGTTCGGCGAACCGGGCACCAATGGCCAACATGCGTTTTATCAATTGATACACCAAGGCACCAAGTTAATTCCCTGTGATTTCCTGGCCGCAGCAGAGTCGCATAACGATGTCAACGGCCAACATGCGGTGCTGTTATCCAATTTTCTGGCGCAACCGGAAGCGCTCATGCGGGGCAAGACTGGCGATGAGGTTAAAAGTGAACTGGCCGCCGCCGGCTTGGACGAAGCCGCCATCAAAGCCTTGCGCACGCACAAGATTTTTCCCGGTAATCGCCCTACCAATACCCTGATCTATCGCAAACTGACCCCGCGGACGCTCGGCCGGCTCATTGCCTTGTATGAACATAAAGTCTTTGTGCAAGGAGCCATTTGGGATGTGAATTCCTATGACCAATGGGGCGTTGAATTGGGTAAACAGTTGGCTAAAGTTATTCTGCCGGAATTGACTGATTTAACTGAATTGCCTCGCAGCGAAGGCACGCAAGCCCATGATGACTCCACCCAGCGATTAATCACGTTGTTACGGCAGTCTGAGCACGCTGACGAACCCAACGATTTGGATGATGTAGCGCCTTCGCCACCCGCAAGCGCCGCCTAACCGGCAGCAAATGTCTATTGCAAACAACATGCTGCAGCGTGTTTTTATTCAATTTCATGAAATTCGGACTAGCGCAGACTGAATTTTTTGCTAGAATGCGACCCGTCAAAAGGATTGCTATCCGCAAACCCTAGACGCTCAACATGTTGATTATTTTTTTTTAGGAATTACACAAATGAAATATACCGTCCTGCTCGCTGCTCTGTTGGCTTTCTCCCTGTCTGCTTGTGGCAAAAAAGAAGAAGCTCCGGCTCCTGCTCCTGAAGTTGTCGCTCCTGTTGAAGCGCCGGCTCCGATGGAACCCGTTGCTGCTCCTGCTGATGCCGCTGCACCTGCTGATGCCGCTGCTGCACCTGCTGATGCTGCCGCACCTGCTGATGCTGCTGCGCCTGCCGCACCTGCCAAGTAATTCGTTAGTAAGAAAAAACCGGCCTGCGGGCCGGTTTTTTTTCGTCTGTGTGCTCTGCAGTAAAAAACTTTGTAGCAAAAACCTCACCGCAACACCTGCTCAATGCGCTGCATCGCTTCCAGAATCCGTTCGCGTGAAGTCGTATAAGCAAAGCGAACATGACGATGCGCCTGATGCGCACCAAAATCACTGCCGGGGGTAATGGCAACGCCGGCTTCCAGTAATAAGCGCTCGGCTAAATGTTCAGCCCCTCCCGCCGAAGCCACACTCTCATGCGCCAAGCCTAAGTGATCAATATTGGCATAACAATAAAACGCGCCTTGTGGTGGCGTATTCACCGCAAACCCCAACCGCTTTAATTCGGGTAGTAAAGTATCTCGGCGTAAGCGCAATTCGGCTTTGCATGCCTCCAGCAGCGGTCGTGTCTCTTTCGCCAGTGCCACCAGCGCCGCATGTTGCGCGACAGTCGGTGCGGCCAGGAAAATATTTTGTGCCAATTTATCAATGCTGGGCAGCATGGCGGGCGGCATTAGCATCCAGCCGAGTCGCCAGCCGGTCATCAAAAAATATTTTGAAAAACTGCTGATTACCACCACCTCTTCGCCTAGGCTGGCTGCGCTAGGTGGGTCTTGCTCATACACCAGCTCATGATAGATTTCATCGACAATTAACCAGCCGCCGCGCCTGCGTACTTCAGCGTGGATAGCAGCCAATTCCTCCGCTGGAATCAAACTGCCGGTCGGATTAGCTGGATTAGCGACCAAAACACCGCGCGTGTGGGGTCCCCAGTGTTGCGCAACAGTGGCCGCCGTCAACTGATAGCCCGTTGCCGGGCCAACCGGAATCGAGATTGCGCGCGCTTCAAACAAACGGGCAAAGTGGCGGTTACAGGGATAGCCCGGATCGGCCAGCAAAATTTCTTCACCCGGATTGAATAAGGCCGCCATGGCCAACAGCAACGCACCGGAAGCGCCCGCGGTGACCGCCACGCGACTGGCAGGCACATCCACTTGATAGCGCTCGCCGTAATAAGTCGCGATTGCTGCACGCAAGGCCGGCAAGCCCAATGCGGGCGTGTAATGCGTCTGGCCGGCGCGCAATGCAGCAATGCCGGCTTCGATTACCGGTGCTGGCGTCGTCCAATCCGGTTCGCCGACTTCCAGGTGAATGATGTCGTGGCCGGCGGCTTCCAATTGGCGGGCTTGCGCCAAAATGGCCATGACCCGAAACGGCTCAATATCGCTGGCGCGCTGCGAAAAAATCATGGGCAACGGCTTAATCAATCAAAGATGTTCGGCGATAAATTCACGCACAAAATGCTCTGGCTTGGCGCTATGGAAACGCGCGCATTCTTCACCATTCTTAAACAACAACACGGTGGGAAAGCCACGCGCACCGTAGCGGCCGGCAATCTTCATGTTGTCGTCTTCATCGACTTCAATTTTGGCCAGCCTGACCTTGCCGGCAAACTCTGGAATAACCTTGTTCAGCACCGGCGATAAAAAATGGCAAGGCCCGCACCATTCCGCCCACAAATCAACCATGACTAAACAGTGATGGGAGGCTTCGATAACATCCTGTTCAAAATGATGCAGATCGGTAGCGAAGATGATTTGATCTTTACAGGCCATTTCGTGCTGATGATCATGATGTTGCAGTGTCATTTCCTATCCTCTGATTAAAAATTGCTTTCATTACGCTAGCGTAGCGAAAAATCCGCGACGATAAAAAAGCGGCAATGAAGCCGCTTTTTTATCGAAGGAGAAACCTAAAGCCAAATCAACTTTCGCGCGAAGCCCGCTTACGCTCGTGATCTTTCAAATAGCGCTTGCGTATGCGTATGCTCTTCGGGGTGATTTCGACCAGCTCATCGTCAGCGATGAATTCGACTGCGGCTTCGAGCGACATGGTAATCGGCGGCACCAGGCGCACCGCTTCATCGGTGCCGGAGGCGCGCACGTTGGTGAGCTGCTTGCCCTTGATTGGATTGACCACCAGATCGTTGTCGCGGCTATGAATGCCGATGATGATGCCTTCGTACAGCGGATCGTTATGCTTAACGAACATACGGCCGCGATCTTGCAACTTCCACAGTGCGTAAGCGACAGCAGCGCCATCTTCACCTGAAATCAGCACGCCATTGCGACGTTCCGGCATATCCGGGCGAATCGGGCCCCAATCGTCGAACACGTGGCTCATGATGCCGGTGCCGCGGGTTAAGGTCATGAATTCGCCCTGGAAGCCGATCAGGCCGCGCGCGGGAATGCGATATTCCAGACGCACACGCCCTTGGCCGTCCGGCACCATGTCGAGCAAATCGCCACGGCGACGACCAATTTCTTCCATGATCGAACCCTGATGATCTTCTTCCACGTCGATGGTCAGCAGCTCATACGGCTCCTGTTTTTCGCCGTCCATCTCGCGCGTTACCACGCGCGGGCGCGATACGGCCAATTCAAACCCTTCGCGCCGCATGTTTTCAATCAAGATGGTGAGGTGCAATTCGCCGCGACCGGACACCAGGAAAACGTCAGCATCTTCGGTATCTTCAACCCGTAAGGCGACGTTAACCAGCAGCTCTTTTTGTAAGCGATCGCGAATATTACGGCTGGTGACATATTTACCTTCCCGGCCGGCGAACGGCGAGGTGTTGACCATGAAATTCATGGTCAGGGTCGGTTCATCAATCGCGATAACCGGCAATGCTTCCGGCTTATCAATGTCGGCAATCGTTGCGCCGATGGCCACATGCTCCACGCCGGAAATGATGATGATGTCGCCGGCTTCCGCTTCTTCCACGGGCACCCGATCCAAACCACGGAAACCGAGAATGGTGCCAATGCGTGCTTTTTCCTTGAACTCATCGCCAAGCAGCACCATGACTTCCTGATTCAGCTTCATACGGCCGCGTTGTATACGACCCACGCCTAAACGGCCGAGATATTTTGAGTAGTCTAAAGCGGCGATCTGCATTTGCAGCGGCTCATCCGGGTTGCCACTGGGCGGCGCAACGTGTTTCAGAATGGCCTGATACATCGCTTCCATATCGGTGGCAGGGGTTTTGGCGTGCTCTTCCAGGTCTAGCGTTGCCCAACCTTGCAAGGCGGAAGCAAACACCACGGGGAAATCCATCTGCGCTTCGGTGGCCCCTAATTTGTCAAACAAATCGAAGGTTTCGTTGATTACCCAATCTGGCCGACTGCCGGGGCGATCTACTTTATTCACTACAACGATCGGTTTTAAACCGTGTTGCAGGGCTTTGCGCGTGACAAAACGGGTTTGCGGCATCGGCCCTTCAACGGCGTCAACCAGCAACAAACAGCCGTCAACCATGCCCAGCACGCGTTCCACCTCGCCACCGAAATCGGCGTGGCCAGGGGTGTCAACGATATTGATGCGGTGACCTTTGTAATCAATGGCGGTATTTTTTGCCAGAATGGTGATGCCGCGCTCTTTCTCCAGATCGTTCGAGTCCATCACCCGTTCGGTCACTTGTTGATACGCTGCGTAAGTGCCGGCTTGTTGCAGAAGCTTGTCGACCAAAGTGGTCTTGCCATGATCGACGTGGGCGATGATGGCGATATTACGGAGGGCGCGAGCCATTAGAGGTGTATCCGTTCAGAAAAGCGCAGGATTCTAACATTGCCGCATTGCCAAATCTTGACAGCGTAAAAAACGAATGCACGCAAATGGCCGGCTCGTCTTTTTGTGCAACTCATTTGGGCAACACCCTGTTCAACGTGCTGGCCGTAATCAACGTGCCGGCCGTAATAGCTGGCCCAATTCACCATGGCATAAGGTGCTCAGATTTTTATACGACTCCGGGCTATCAATAATGGGATGCCGCATTTCACCCAGCGCCTGATAGAGATAATTAAATTGCTGAAAAAATCGCGCACGGGCGCGATTCAGCGTGTTTTCAATACTTTGGGCCGAGCTCCATTCCAGCGCATCGCCGCTGAACACCTCCCGCGTCATCTGGCGAATCTCATCCGGCAGTAGACGCAAGACCTGCAGGTCATATTCCTGATGCATTAATTCATGGCTCAACACCATTTGATAGGCGCACGAATTTGGCGGAATTTCCCTGGCAATGTAAATAATCGGCTGCGTGCTGATATGGGTGGACATCGACAAGCGTTTACCGGCCATCACCAGCTCACCCAACACCAGTTCTACCTTGATCCGGCTTTGAAACAAGCCAACGCCAAGGTCGGCCTTGAAGCCCCCTTGCGCTTGCGCCTGCGTGATTTCCTGCACCGATTTGCTGTGATCAATCACTAACTTGCCATGCGCCAGCGTGACGTGATTCAGCACCTGCCAGGATGCGACTGCTTCGCCAGACAAGGCGAATGAACCAAGCGCCAGCGGCAACAACAGCAGCGGCAACAGCGCCGCTGGTAGCCTTATCAGCAATCTTCTCAGTAACCTCCTCAGTAACCTCTTCATCCCGTCGCCGTTTCAGTGCTGCGCTG
>CAYWXO010000015.1:27758-29316 GCA_964462255.1 uncultured Thiobacillus sp.
CTCAGTAACCTCCTCAGTAACCTCTTCATCCCGTCGCCGTTTCAGTGCTGCGCTGTTCAGTACTCGGGTTCAGATTCAAGATGGCGGGCCGCATGCGTAACACCATCCACAACCCAGGTACGGCAGCGACGGCAGAAAACAGGAAGAACGCCGGCCAGCCAACGGATTCCGACAAGACGCCAGAAAGTGGGCTAACGTAAATTCGCCCGACCGCGGCCAGCGCCGACAACAACGCGTAGTGCGTGGCGGTGAATTGTCGATTGCACAAGCTCATCAGCAAGGCAACAAAAGCGGCGGTGCCCATGCCACTAGTGATGTTTTCGCCGGCGATTACTGCCATCAACAAGCCATCAATTTCAGACGCACTATCCAGCGCTACAAAGCCGAGGTCGAACGGGGCCAAGGTAAAACTGCCCCACGCGCCTTTACCCAACACCGCCAGCGCGTAAAAGCCAAAATTTGACAGCAATTGCAGCACGCCAAAGCCCAGCAGCGCCTGATACAGCGTCAAGCGCAGCATGAGCGCGCCGGCCAACAACGCGCCGAAAATCGTCAGCCAGATGCCGATAATTTTGTTGACGATGCCCACTTCCGCCTGACTGAACGCCATGCCCTTAATGAGAAAGGCGGTGGACAAGCTGCCGGCGAAGGCATCGCCCAGTTTGTAAAGCACGATCAACAGCAAAAATGCCCACGCGCCGGGTTGGCTGAAAAAACTGGCCAACGATTGATTCAACGTTGCAAAGCCCACTTTACGCGCCGCCCACGTGCCCAACGGCAACGCAACCGCGATGGCAGCCAGAATAAACAGCAGTTGAATCCATTTATTGGCATCGTTCGGATTCAGCCCAACGCCAATCAACAGCCCGCGCGCCAGAAAAGCGCCGACCAGCACCCCGGCCAACAGGGCAAAAAAGCCCAAAAACTCCCGCTTTGCATCGCTCAGCAAGGGCTTGGAGAGGCTGTTGATGCGCGGCAAGGTCAGCAGCGAAACCACCGCAGCGGCCGCCATGATGCCGGCCATGACACGATAAACCTGCCCCCAACTGCCCCATTGTTCCGCCCAAATAAGGGCAATGCCGCCAGAGAGAATCATGGCGATGCGATAGCCGAATACCGACACCGAAGCGCCCAGCCCGCGTTCACGCGGATCTAGCACATCGGTGCGATACGCATCAATCACCACGTCCTGCGAGGCCGAGAAGAAAGCTAAGGTCACCGCCGCGGCGGCAAATAACGCAGGGGTTTGTGAGGGGGAAATGGAGGCCATCCAATACAAGGCCGCGGCCAGGGCCAACTGCGTTAACACCAGCCAGCCGCGCCGACGCCCAAGAAATGGCAATTCGAAGCGATCCATCAACGGGGCCCAGAGAAACTTAAAGGTGTAAGGCACTCCCACCAAGCCCAAAAAACCGATGGTGGCAATATCTACCCCATCAACAGAAAGCCAGGCTTGCATGGCCTGCCCAGTCAGCGCCAGCGGCAAACCGGAAGCAAAGCCCAAAAACAAAACTGCGGAAAGTCGATGCAAAGAAGCAAAATTCATAGCGTGTGGCGG
>CAYWXO010000016.1:0-14472 GCA_964462255.1 uncultured Thiobacillus sp.
TGTATTACGACCCGGAAACCGAAGAAGTCTGGGAATGGCATGGCGGCGTCGAAGATGCAAAAAATAAAATATTGCGCATCATCGGCGACCCCATTCAACGCTTCCGCGAAGACCCGGTGCGCATGCTGCGCGCCGCGCGTTTCGCCGCCAAACTCGATTTTCACATTGACGCCGCCACGCGCGCGCCCATCGCCGATCTCGCGCCCATGCTGGAACAGATTCCCGCCTCGCGTCTGTTCGACGAAATGATGAAATTATTGCTCTCCGGCCATGCCGAGCGCGGCGTCCACCAACTACGCGCCGAAGGCCTGCACCATGGCATTCTGCCGATGTTGGATGCCATTCTGGATGACCACGAACGGCAAAAATTTCTGCATGCCGCCTTGCACGACACCGACGAACGGGTTCGCCACGGCCACTCCGCCTCGCCCGCCTTCATGCTGGCGTGTTTGCTCTGGTTTGATCTGGAAACAGAATGGCAGCACAACCAAGCAAATGGACTCAGTGCGCAACCTGCCTTATATGACGCCATGGACGCCGTCCTGGAACGTCAGCGCGACGCCCTCGCCTTCCCGCGTCGCTTTGACGGCACCATCAAGGAAATCTGGTCATTGCAGCCGCGCTTTGAACAACGCAGTGGCGCGCGTCCGTTCCGCTTGTTGTCGCATCCGCGTTTCCGCGCTGGCTACGACTTTCTGCTCATCCGCGCCAAAGGCAGCGACGCCGAGCAAGAACTGGCCGATTGGTGGCACACCTTCTCGCACGCCAACGATAAAGAGCGCGAAGCCATGCTGATCAAACCGCAATCGGGCGAAGCAAAACCCAAACGCCGCCGCCGCAGTCGCGCCAGCAAAAACGAAGCAGCCACGCCCGTCGAGGTCGAGCTTGGCTGATATTGCCGCTTACATTGCGCTGGGTTCCAATCTCGCCGACCCGCTCACGCAAATTGAACACGCCTGGATCGACCTCGCCGCGCTGCCAGAAAGCCGTTTAATTGCCCGCTCTTCCTTGTATTTATCCAAGCCAGTCGGCTACGCAGAACAACCCGATTTCATCAATGCCGCCGCTGGCATCATTACACAATTATCACCACGCGCCTTACTGGCAGCCTTGCTGGCTATTGAAGCCCGCCATGGTCGCAACCGCACCTTCAAAAATGCCCCGCGCAGCCTTGATCTAGATCTTTTACTGTACGATGGCTTAATCATGCATGAACATGGTTTAACCTTACCGCATCCACGCATGATCGAACGCGCCTTCGTTCTAACGCCCCTGGCTGAAATCGCCGCTGACGCGCTCATTCCCGGGCAGGGTCGGGTGAGCGACTGTTTAGCCCGCCTGAAGCAAGATGCCATCCTGCGTCTGCCGGATGCGCCATTGCGCCCGGCCAAGCAACACGCCCATTTTTAACAAACGCTCACCCCGCCTGCGCCGAAAACCATGTTGAACCGATACCGCCAAATCGTCATTGAAGGGCCCATCGGTGCCGGCAAAACCAGTCTGGCACGCAAACTCGCCACCCGTCTGGATGCCGAACTGATCCTTGAAAACGCGGAAGAAAATCCCTTCCTGCACCGCTTCTACGAAGATCGCCGCCGCTACGCACTCTCCGTACAACTTTTCTTTCTGGTCTCGCGCGTCGAACAAGCCAGAAAACTGGGCCAAGGCGAGCTGTTCAGCACATCCCGCGTGGCGGATTTCATGCTGGAAAAAGATTTACTCTTCGCTAAATTCATCCTCGACGACGACGAATTTCGCCTCTACCGCCAGCTCTACGACGGCATGAAACCGCAGGCCAGCGCCCCTGATCTGGTTATTTACCTGCAAGCCAAACCTTCTGCATTATTGGAGCGGGTAAAACGCCGTGGCCGCAGCTATGAACACACGCTTAATGAAGGCTATCTGGCCGAATTATCAAAAGCCTATAGCGAATTTTTTTACCATTACGAAGCCTCGCCCCTCCTGATCGTCAACACCGAAAATCTCAACTTTGCCGACAAACCCGCCGATTTCGAATTACTGCTGCAACGCATACAAGACATGCGTAACGCGCGCGAATTTTTCAATCTAGGCAACTGAAAAATACGATTAAAAGGATTATTAATGTATTTACCACAATTACTCGCACGTGTGGACAAGGGCGAAAAGCTCAGCGTTTTGACCTGCTATGATGCCTCATTTGCCCGTTTATTAGCCGACAACGGCGTTGACGTACTCCTGATCGGTGATTCACTCGGCATGACGGTACAAGGCCATCAATCCACCCTCCCCGTCTCGCTGGACAACATGGTCTATCACACCGAAGCCGTGGTCCGTGGTGCGGCCAATCAGCCCTTTATCGTCGCCGACCTGCCGTTCGGCAGCTATCAGAAAAGTCCGCAACAAGCCTTTGACAGCGCCGCCCGCCTCATGGCTGCCGGTGCCAACATGGTCAAGCTGGAAGGCGGTGCCATTCTGCTGGACAGCGTTCAATTTCTCACCCAACGCGGCATCCCGGTATGTGGTCATCTTGGCTTGCTGCCGCAATCAGTCAACGTCACCGGCTACCGCGCGCAAGGGCGCGACAGCCAAGCCGCCGAGCAACTCATGCAAGATGCCGCCGCGCTGGAAAAAGCCGGTGCAAGCATGCTGGTATTAGAATCCATTCCCTCCCCCCTTGCCGAAAAAGTCACCCAACACCTGCGCATCCCCACGATCGGCATTGGTGCCGGCCCGCATTGCAGTGGCCAGGTGCTCGTACTACACGATTTACTTGGATTAACCCCTAAACCACCCCGCTTCGCTAAGGATTTCATGCAAGGTGCCGGCAGTCTGGCCGCGGCCATTCGTGCCTATGTCGAAGCCGTTAAAGCGGGAACCTTCCCTGGGCCGGAGCATAGCTTCTAATGCGCCTCATCCACACCGTTAGCGAACTCCGTGCGGCATTGCACGGACAACACGAAACCGCCTTCGTGCCGACGATGGGCAATCTGCATCGCGGCCATATTTCACTCGTCGAACACGTCCGCCAAAAGGGCAAGCCCATCGTCGTCAGCCTCTTCGTCAACCCACTGCAATTTTCTGCCGGAGAAGATTTCAACCGCTATCCCCGCACGCTAGATGCCGATTGCGCCCAACTGGCAGCGGCCGGCTGCGATATTGTCTTTGCGCCCTCCGCCGAAGAAATGTACCCGCAGCCCCAGACTTTCACCGTACAGCCTACATTGGCCGATGAACTCTGCGGTGCCTTTCGGCCTGGGCATTTTCAAGGCGTCGCCACCGTTGTCTTGAAACTCTTCAACATGGTGCAACCGCATTACGCGATTTTCGGCAAAAAAGACTATCAGCAACTGTTTATACTCAAGGAAATGGTGCGGCAATTTAACCTGCCGATTGAAATGCTCGCCGCCGAAACCGGCCGCGCCGACGATGGCCTCGCCCTTTCATCACGCAACGGCTACTTATCTGCACAAGAGCGCGCAGCCGCACCGCTGCTCTATCAATTACTCCGTCAAGCCGCCGACGCACTGCACCACGGTCAACGAGATTTTAGCGCGCTAGAAAATAACGTCGCGGCCGAACTGACGCGCCAAAACTGGCGCGTGGACTACATTGCCATCCGCAGCCAAAATACCTTATTAACGCCACAGCCAGAAGAAAACGCGCTAGTCATTTTAGCCGCTGCACATCTTGGTCGTACGCGGTTAATTGACAATATTGAAGTTGCTTTAAAACCTTAATACTTTAATGTTTTAAAGACGATCCCATCAGCAACGCTGATATTTTACAAAATGATAAGCCAGCCCGTCCGGACTCACTTGCTTGGTGCGCTCGACTTCTAGCCAAGCGTTACCGTCCAATTCAGGGAAATAAGCATCGCCAGCGAAATCGGCTTGTATTTCGGTGAGATATAAATAATGGGCGCGCGGCAAAATCTGCGTGTAAATCTCCGCGCCGCCGACAAAGAATATTTCGCTAGCCCATTCACACACCGCAATAGCCGCGTCAAGCGAATGCACGCTCACACAGCCTGCAGCCTGATAAGCGCGGTCACGCGTCACAATCACCGTGCTACGCCCCGGCAAAGGCTTGCCAATAGACTGATAAGTTTTGCGCCCCATGACAATATAATGCCCCATGGTTAACGCTTTAAAGTGCTGTAAATCAGCCGGCAAACGCCAGGGCAACGTATTATTGATGCCGATAACACGATTACGCGCCATCGCAGCGATTACATTGATATTAGACATAATGATTAAACAGCAACCGGCGCTTTAATAGCCGGATGTGGATCGTAATTGAGCAAACTGAAATCTTCATATTTGAATTGAAAAATATCACGCACCGACGGATTCAAACTCATGCGGGGCAATGCACGTGTATCACGGCTTAATTGCACATTAACCTGTTCTAAATGGTTGCTATAAATATGCGCATCACCGAGGGTATGCACGAAATCACCCAACTTTAATCCTGCGACCTGTGCCACCATCATGGTTAACAAGGCATAACTGGCAATATTAAAGGGCACACCTAAAAATATATCCGCACTACGTTGATACAATTGGCAGGACAATTTACCATCCGCCACATAAAACTGAAAAAACGCATGGCACGGCGGCAGTTTCATGTTTTCAATTTCCCCGACATTCCATGCCGAAACAATAATACGGCGCGAATCCGGATTAGATTTCAGCGTTTCGATCACCTCACTAATTTGATCAATATGACGGCCATCCGCCGTTGGCCAACTACGCCACTGATAGCCATACACCGGCCCAAGATCGCCCTTGGCATCAGCCCATTCATCCCAGATAGAGAATCCGTTCTCCTGCAAATAAGCAATATTAGTATCGCCTTTTAAAAACCAGAGCAACTCATGAATAACAGATTTGAGATGGACTTTTTTCGTCGTCAATAACGGAAAACCCTGATTCAAATCAAAGCGCATCTGATAGCCAAATACCGAGAGGGTGCCGGTGCCGGTTCGATCAGACTTTTTTGTGCCATGCGCCAGAACATGCTGAAGCAAATCAAGATATTGCCGCATCAGCCGACATCCTTGAGAAGGTGTTGATAAACCAAATTCATGATAATCAAACGCTGCGATTGTTCTAATTCGCCAAACTGCAACCCATAAACATTCATGCGTTTACCTTGTTCATCATCCTCTTCTCCTACCGCGCGAATAATGGCGGGCGTTTTAACGTATTCCTCCATATCGACCAGAAACACTTTAAATGACAACCAAATTTCCTGATCCTTCGCCCCCAATTTCATCGGCGAAAACATCCGTGCGCCGCCGATACTCAAATCGACAATTCGCCCCGCGCCAAATTGACGACTCCCTTCATTTTCATGCACCGCCACAATAATATTGGCGGGCGCACGCATCGCTTTACGAATTTTCATCACCTGCACGTTATCAGGATAAGATAAATGCATATAAGGATAAGGTTGCAATTGAGATTTTACAATCCGCGCCTTAAATGCAACCACATTCAAGCCAGAAAACGCACGCACCATATAAGTCTGACCATCACGCACAAAGATTAATTTACCGTCAACCATCGGCGCACTAACTAAAATACTTTTTTGTTTCATAACGCCAATCACGCTGACTGAAAAACGCTCATTCTGCCCTTCCAACAAAGACTGCAATTGTAAGGCATCACCCGGCATCAGCTTAATCGCGTCAAATTTTAAATTCTCACCTTGGGGTTTAGCGGCCTTATCGACCGTCTTTTCATCACGCACATAAGCATCCGGATCCGTTTTAGGCCGTACCCGCTGCCGAAAAAGCCCCTTCTCCAGCAGCTTTTCAACCTGGCTTAAACTGGTAATGACTACACCGCTATTCAGTAACAAATTTTGATCAGAATCATACGCAGCAAAAGTCAAAGGTTTGCCTAATTCAATATCCAATTTACGAACTGGAACTAGAAATTCGATATCAGCCATTCGTATTCATCCTCTCAAAGAGAAAAACGCGCCCAAATTACACCACCCATGAAAAAACTGCTTAATGCAAAGCCGATTTTGCCAGCTCGCTCAATATGTCCAACAATAAAGTTCGCCCCAGCGCGCCCATACCTTTGGACAATAATTCAAAATTACGTTCGCCGTTGACCAATTGACGCATCACACCGCCAAGACGCGCCATATCTCCGCCGGCACGCACCATTTGTTCAGCCATATTGGCTAACACGGCCAATGCTTGCGCATCGCCACGCGCACTGGCGGCAATCATTGCAGCTAATCCTGGCGCGGCCGCACTAGCATCTGGCTGCTGGTCCAACTTAGGTAAAGAGGCTGGATTAATCAAACCACGCAACACCGCATCGACAATAATTCGATCTTCGTCATCCAACCCTAACTTGACCGCATCATCGCGCCGACCCGCTACAACCAAACGTAACACGCGCACCAAAGCAGGCCAACCTTGTTGCTCTGCTGCCGCTAAAGTTTGCATTAATCCGGGTAATTGCGCCCGATCATTTAACGCAGCCACCACAGCATGAATAAACGGCGCATGCATCTGTAAAACCTGCTCTACAGCATCAGGGTATTTAGCCATCTTCTTTTAGCCCAATTTTTGCCAATATCCCTCCACTAAAGCTTCTAGCGGATGGTAAGATTTTTTGTAAGACATTTTGTCACACGCCTCAATCCAATAACCGAGATAGACATAAGACAACCCCATTTCCCGCGCAAGGCGAGTCTGCGTAAGAACCGCAAAAGTACCCAAGCCACGCTTATCCAATTCAGGCGCAAAAAAGGTATAGACCGCAGATAAACCATCCATCACCCGATCAACCAGCGCCACCATCACCACCTCACCCGCCAGGCTGAACTCCAGCAATTTGCTGTTGATATGACTCTGCAGCAAAAAACTGCAAAATTGCTCGCGACTGTCACGATCCATCCCACAACCCGCATGGCGTGCTACTTGATAACGCTGATACAACAAGTAATGTGCTTCCACAAACTCAAGCGGCAACAGGCGCAAGGTCAAATCCGCATTACGCTGCTGACAGCGCCGCTGCGCGCGATTCGGCTCAAACTCTGCCACCGGCAAACGCACCGATATACAAGCCTGGCAACTATCGCAGCGCGGCCGATAAACATGCTGGCCACTGCGCCGAAAACCAAAATGAATCAATTCACTATAGACATCAGTATCAATGAGATAACCGGGGGCAGCCACTTGAGAACGTGCTTCCATCCCCGGCAAATAGCTACACGAATAACTTGCAGTTAAATAAAACCGCAAGCGCAAAAGCGGCAAATCCTTCGCATTGCTCATGGTTAATTGTTCATCGTTTATAGTTCATGCCAAACCTGCACACAACGGCATATTTAGTAATGTAGGCCAAGCAGTAAAAGCAGGTCGCTGCGTGTGCGCATCCAGCAAAGCGGAAAACTCAGCGCGCGGCATCTCACGCGCCCCCAACGAAGCCAGATGTGACGTATTCATCTGACAATCAATCACCGCAAAATCCTGTGCATGCAAGAGAGCAGCAAGATTGGCCAGCGCAATCTTTGACGCATCACTACGCCGGGAAAACATGGACTCGCCAAAAAAGACACGACCCAGCGCAACCCCATATAACCCCCCAACGAGTATTTCAGTCTCTGCGCCGGCCACCGTCTCAGTCATCCAGGTTTCAATTGAATGGGCATAACCCGCCTCATGCAATGCAGTGTATGCCTTAATCATTTCCTCGCTAATCCAGGTTCCTGCTGCACCATCACGTGGGCCTGCGCATTCTTGCATAACGCGCTCAAACGCCGTATCAATACGCACGCTGTAATCCGCCCGAGCCAGCCTTTTCCTGAGTGAGCGCGTCCGTTTGAACTCATTAGGAAACAACACCATGCGCGGATCAGGTGACCACCATAAAATCGGCTCGCCCGGATTAAACCAGGGAAAGATGCCGTGCCGATAGGCCGCCAGTAAACGTGGCAAAGACAAATCGCCACCCGCCGCCAATAAACCATTGTAATGGCGCGAAGCCCGCTGCAGCGGCGGAAAAGGTTCATCACCCTGTAACCAGGGAATCAAGATGGCATCCTGCGGCAGGGGGTCAAATTATTATCGCGCACGCAGTTTATCGGCCAACGCGCGCAGAGCCTGCCCGCGATGACTGATGCCGTTTTTGACTTCCATGCTCAACTCCGCCCCCGTTTGGCCATATTCTGGCAGCAAAAAATAAGGGTCATAGCCGAAGCCACCGCCCCCCCGTGGCGTATCAATAATCTCACCATACCAAGATCCCTCTGCAATAATAGGCTGAGGGTCATCTGCGTAACGCACATAAACCATGACGCAATAATAATGCGCACGACGATTCGATTCACCTTGCAGGGCAGCAATCAATTTCTGGTTGTTACGTTCATCCGATTTCGGATCGCCGGCGTAGCGGGCCGAATACACCCCAGGCGCTCCATTGAGGGCATCAACGCAGATGCCGGAGTCATCAGCCAGCGCTGGCAACCCCGTATGCGCAGCAGCGTGGCGCGCCTTGGCAATACAATTTTCCACAAAAGTGACGTGCGGCTCGGGACATTCCGGCACCCCAAACGCACTTTGCGGCATGGCTTCAAAATCCAGCGGCTCTAAAATGCGGGAAATTTCCCGCAATTTGCCGGCGTTACTCGAAGCGATCACAACTCTTTTCATATCAAGACTCCAAGGCTGCAGTTTGCGCAACCATTAACGTGTTAATGCCTTGCTCGGCTAAATCCAGCAGTGCATTCAATTCCGCGCGAGAAAACGCTACGCCTTCCGCCGTACCTTGCACTTCAATCAAACTATTGATTTGTCCTGCACCACCGATCATGACCACGTTCATATCGGTGTCGCAGACCACATCTTCGGCGTAGTCCAAATCCAGTACTGGCAGCCCTTGCCAAATGCCGACCGAAATGGCCGCAACCTGAGCGCGCATAATATTGCCTGACAATTTGCCCTGCGCCACCAAGCCATTAATGGCGTCCTGCACAGCAACCCAAGCACCACTAATACTGGCCGTACGTGTACCGCCATCGGCTTGCAAAACATCACAATCGACATGAATCGTGCGCTCTCCCAATTTGTCCAGATCAACCGCAGCGCGCAAACTGCGTCCAATTAAACGCTGAATTTCCTGCGTTCGACCGGATTGTTTACCGCGGGCAGCTTCCCGATCACCGCGCGTATGCGTCGCACGCGGCAGCATGCCATATTCGGCGGTCAGCCAGCCTGCGCCCGTACCACGAACATGCGGCGGCACCTTTTCAAGCACGCTGGCCGTACATAAAACCTTAGTATCACCACATTCAATGAGGACACTACCCTCAGCATATTTGGTATAGTGCCTAAAAATACGAACAAGACGAGACTGATCGCCCCTCCGCCCGGAAGGACGTTGTAAAGTAGTCATGCTTTTAACCTTTTTTTCGTTACTGTTACTATTTGAATAGCGTGATTGTAAAACGGATTAAATCATTTTTTGCCATTTTTTTCTAGCGCAGCCTCTATCTCCGCCAGTACACGGTCCAGCGCCAAATCCGTCTCATCAGGCGGCTTCAGCGACTCACCTTGCAAGCTAAAATCTGTCTCTAAATTAAAACACCCCGGTGAAGCCATCTCCTCACCATAACGCAAAGCCACCATGGAAAGATTATCGCCTGAAGGCCCGGCGCGGAATTCGGCATGATCCATGATCAAATCGACCGCACGCTCCAGTGGATACGCCTGCAAGTTGGAAAACATTTCTGCCGCCGTCAGTTCAGGCCAAATACCATCAGTACATAACAATAAAACATCGCCACTAAACAGCGGCACCGTGTGGCTCAACTCAATGTCCGGCAACATATAGCCGCCCACTGCGTTATGCAGCCGATTCCGGCGCGGATGGGTGCTCATCTCACCTTCGCTAATCAGGCCTTGGTCAAACAGTTTTTGCACCGCAGAATGATCGCGCGTCCGAAACAAGAGGCCATCGCGGCTGAAGTGATACAGACGCGAATCACCGACATGCGCCCAACAAGCTTCCCCGTTTTGCAGCAAGCAAACCACACAGGTAGTACGCGGTAAATCTAACAGGCGTTTACGCAAACCATACTCATTGATTGCATCATTTGCAGCATGAATACTATCCAGTAAAAACTGGCTAGCATCCAGCACACCAATTTCTGCACGCGCCTGAAATAAGCCAGTGATAACCTGCACAAGTAAAGACGCAGCGACTTCGCCTTCACTATGGCCGCCCATCCCATCGGCGAGCACCAATAAAACCGCATCATCATGCTGAACAAAAGCAACGCGATCTTCATTATTCGCGCGACCGCCACACCGGCTCGCCTGATGAATGACACATTTCATAAGTCGCGCGTCAGTCTTTCTTTCAGCAATGCGAACAAGGTCGGCTTGTGCGCTTGTCCCGATTGCGCCAACAGTATCAGGTTTTTCTGTACAGAAAACACACTCTGTGGCCGCTGTGTGTAAACCAAAGCAAGCATGCTATCGACCAACTCAAGCAACACTCTTGAATAAAGGCCCGCATGAGATTTCACCAGCGGAATCAATTTATCCTTTTTCAGCCGATCAATGGCTGGTAAAGGAGGTGATTTAACAATACATGCATAAATAGTTGCCCCAACGCTATAAATATCAGACCACGGCCCCAATACCTCCCGCTGCTGATATTGCTCAGGTGCGGCAAAACCGGGCGTGTACATGGGGGTCGCCATATAATCCAGCGATTGTGATTGTGAAAGCGCATAGCGCGCCGCACCAAAATCAATCAGCACCGGCGCACCTTCATTTCGTAAATAGATATTTGAAGGTTTAATATCCAGATGCAATAATTTCCTAGCATGGACTTCACGTAAACCATGCAGTAAAGGAATAAATACGCCAAGCAAAAATGATTCACTAATCGGTTGTTCATTTTCTACAATATATTGCTGAAGCGTTTTACCTTCCTCATACTGCATCACCATATAGACCGTTTCATTGGCACGAAAAAAATTGATGACCTTAACCACATTGGGATGGTTGACGCCGGCCAACGAACGTCCTTCTTCAAAAAAACACTTCATCCCATAGCGAAATGAACCGGCTTGATCTACCGTCAGCGGCTGCACCGCCCCCTGATTGCTGCGTTTAACGATACCGCCCGGCAAATATTCCTTGATCGCCACGCGTTGCCCCAGCGCATCAAACGCCAGATAAACCAATGAAAAGCCCCCCCCGCCAATGCGACGTTCAATGACATATTCATTTAATACAAAGCCGCAAGGCAAAGGGTCTATTTTTTGTGCAACCATATAAAATCAAAAGGAGGAAACAGTGCCATCAGAGTAAACTTCGCGCCCGAAAAAAAACATTCAGCAAGGATAACCAACATCGTGCCCACAATGAAGACATCATCAACCGAAAGCCTCGCTCAATCAGCAAATAAACGCGGCCACACCGCCGAAACTGTGCGCAGCATGACCGGCTACGCGATAGAAACCGCCGACCTGCCCGGCGGACAGCTTTCGCTGGAACTGCGCGCGGTCAATTCACGCTTCCTCGACCTCACTTTTCGCATAGGTGAAGATTTTCGTGCCCTTGAGCCCAATTTACGCAGCCAGATTGGCGACCAGGTTAAACGCGGAAAAATGGAATGCCGCATCAATTTCACCGTCCGCGAAGATGCCAGGCTACCCGATGGACTTAACCACGCCTTGCTGACTCAGCTGCAAGCATTATCTCTTAATGCACTTGCATCCTTTCCGCAAGCATCAGGTCTCAGCATCCACGAAATTCTGCGCTGGCCCGGCATGTTGGGTGACACAACACCCGACCCACAAACCATGCATGCCACTGCACTTACCCTACTAGAAACAGCGTTAACACAATTCAACGCCAGCCGCGCCCGGGAAGGCGACAAACTCAAAAGCATCATTCTCGACCGCGTCGCCGGCATCCGCAACCATGTTGAACGCATCCGCCCACGCACCGGAGAAATCGTCGCAACCTATCGCGCCAAGCTCGCCAAACGCCTGGAAGAATTACTCCCTACCCTTAACGACAGCGTTGACCACGATCGACTTAACCAGGAAGTCATCCTTTTCGCGCACAAAATTGACGTAGATGAAGAACTGGATCGGTTGGAAACCCACCTCGACGAAGTCACACGCGTACTGAATGCAGGTGGTGCCGCCGGCAAACGCCTAGATTTTTTAATGCAAGAACTTAATCGCGAAGCGAATACCTTAGGTTCTAAAGCCGCCTCACTCGAATTGACACAAACCTCGGTAGAGCTAAAGGTGTTGATTGAGCAAATAAGAGAACAAATTCAAAACATTGAATAGCGTTTTTGCGGGTAAGTAAGTGCGCTGCTTCACGCCGAAGCGCCGCTCATTGCTACCCGAATAGCCTGCCGATGTTTACGGAAAATAAATTGGTATAGCGCCTCAGCCAAAGTCTCGCTTACCCCTTCAAAGCGGGCACTCGCTGACCACCGATCACCCGGCTTTGGCGGCAGGGCAATCGCTGGTAACTTAAGCGTCAAACTCAACACTTCAGCAGGACGCAATTCCACCATCAACTCGGTTCCTTCCAACGGCGGTGCAGGATCAAACCACTCAATACCATGCGGAGAAAGACGTAGCTTTTCAGCGCCTTCCACCGCATTTTCCCATGAATGTTCCCCGACACTTTCCTCCGCATTTTCCCCTGAATTTTTCACCGAAGAGGCAGGCTCCAGCGGCTGCAATAAGCGCGACAATAAATGCAACGTCAGATCCAACTTAGCTTCAATGCGATCCAAACGCCGATTATCCGGGCTGCTCAGCGCCGGCTCAGACGGCGATTCAATCTGATTCAGCGCCGTCAACAGATAACAAGCCTGCTGCATCACCGCCACACGCGCCGCCACGCTAAGGTGTATCGGATACCACACCAGCGGCGAAGGCAACACGCAAGACAATCCCTCAGACGGGCCTTTATTCATTCTTTAATCTTCATCCACGCCGGGGAATAGTCGGCTGCCGAAACAGGCTAACCGCGCACTGCCGTAACATGCCTCATCCATTGCGGCAGATTGAATCGGCACTTGCAAGCGACGGCTACGAATTTGGCTATAGGCTATATTCTTAGCGCCACCGCCCGCACTTACGATGCGGGTCAGCGGCGTAGCCCCTAATTCCACCAACTTTGCGTAACCTAACGCCTCAATGTCGGCTAAGCCTTCCAACAGGCCATGCAAAAACTCCGCCCGATCTTGCGGGCGCGGTTGCAGACGCGGCAAACGGTCAGGATCGTTATAGGGAAAGCGTTCGCCTTTCGCAGGCAACGGGTAATAATCCAGGCCTGTTGATCGTGCTGGATTAATCTGATTCGACAGCGCAACCAACTCTTCATCAGTAAAAAATTGACGTAAAACCGCGCCACCGGCATTAGAAGCCCCGCCAGCCAACCACTGATTACCAAACCAATGCGAATAAACGCCGGCAGCCCCCGCCTCCACCCGCGTGGTAGAAAGCAGCTTTAACACCAACGTGCTGCCTAAGGAAGTGACTGCCTCACCCGGTTGACTGACGCCCGCCGCCAAAAAAGCGGCAATGCTATCCGTGGTACCAGCCCGCACCAGGCAATCAGGATGAATACCCAATTCACGCCCGCGCGTGCGATTCACCAAGCCCATCGCTTGGCCTGGTTTAACCGGAATCGGTAAATAATCAATATCCGCCAAGTATTCCACCCAAGCCGGCCACTGCCCGCTATCCAGATCAACCCCCATCTTGAGCGCATTGTGATAATCGCTCACCGCTTGATCAGACAACAACGCAGACAGCCAATCGGCCTGATTCAAATAGAGGCGCGCCCGTTGCAACCCTAGGTGTTTTTTCAGCCACATCACTTTCGCCAAACCGGAAGTGGCCGCCGCAGCCGGATGCGCCTCGCCAGCAGTGCGACGAATGATTGCCGCCTCGTCCTGCGCACGCGCATCGTGGTAAGCCACTGGCGGATAAACTGAATTCAAGGCTTCATCGCACGCCAACACCGTGGCTGAAGTGGCATCAATCGCCAACGCCGCCAACCGTTTACGTAAAGCATAGGGCAATTGTGTAATCAGGCTAAACAGGGCTTCTCGCCAGGTCGCTGCGGCTTCATGCTCCGGCAGATTACCAAATTCAACCCGCGACATTTCCTCAATTTGCCCACCCGCTGCCATCACGCAGGCGCGCGCACCGGAGGTGCCAAAATCAATACCTAGATACATAGTCGGCAGCAGTAGTCACTAAACAATCGCCAAACCACTACCACCGGACGAATCACCCTCTTCATCAGTGGGACGCCGTATCAAGTTCTTCAGCATCAAGCGCAATTCATTCTGCGAATCAGCAAAGCGCATGGCGGTTTCCGGCGCGACCAAACCCGCGGCACACAGATCATATAAAGCTTGGTCGAAAGTACACATCCCTAAGTCACGTGATTTACCCATAATGGTTTTA
>CAYWXO010000016.1:14482-28309 GCA_964462255.1 uncultured Thiobacillus sp.
CATCGCCTTTGTGAATCAGATCAGACACCAGCGGGCTGCTCAACAGAATCTCAATCGCCGCCGCGCGACCGCCATCCGCTTTCGGAATCAAACGCTGCGAGATAATGGCGCGCAAATTCAGCGACAAATCCATCAACAACTGAGGCCGTCGATCCATACTGAAGAAGTTGATGATGCGATCCAGCGCCTGATTCGAGTTATTGGCATGCAAAGTCGCCAAACATAGATGACCGGTTTCCGCGAAGGCAATCGCATATTCCATGGTTTCACGGTCGCGAATTTCCCCAATCAAGATCACATCGGGGGCTTGGCGCAGGGTGTTTTTCAGGGCGGTAAACCAGTTATCGGTATCCACCCCCACTTCCCGCTGCATCACCAAACTTTTCTTGTGCGGATGAATATATTCAATGGGATCTTCAATCGTAATGATATGACCCCGCGAATTTTCATTACGATGATTCACCATCGCCGCCAAGCTGGTTGACTTACCAGAGCCCGTGCCGCCCACCATTAAGATTAAGCCGCGTTTTTCCAGCACCACGCTGCTGAGGATCGGCGGCAACTTAAGCTTTTCAACGGTAGGCACTTCAGTATTAATATGCCGCGCCACCAACCCCACCGAGCCACGTTGCACAAAAGCATTTACCCGAAACCGCCCCACATTTTCCAATGACAGTGCGAAATTGCATTCGTGAGTCTCGCGGAATTCCACCTGCTGCTTTTCATTCATCACCGAGCGCAAAATCTCTTCCGCCTGCTCATGGCTGATCGACTTCGTGTTAAACGGCGTCATCTCACCGTTAACTTTAATCGCCGGCGGTGAGCCCACCGTCACAAACAAGTCGGAAGCGCCCTTTTCCAGCATGTTCTTGAGCAACTCAGAGAGATAAACAAAATAAGGGTTAGGAGTAGCCATTTTTAGTCACATACCGTCCAAGTTGAAGTTAAATACCGGGTTTACAACAAAGATTGCTGAAGCGCTTGCTGCAAGTCAGCCTGAATATCCGCCACATCTTCCAACCCAACAGAAATGCGCACCAAACCGGGGCTAATACCATGTTCGATCTGCTCTTCTGGCGTATAGGTGGAATGGGTCATCGAAGCAGGATGCTGCACTAGCGTCTCCGCATCGCCTAAACTGACCGCACGCATACATAAGCGTAGCGCATCCATGAAACGTCGCCCGGCTGCGAAGCCGCCCTTCAATTCCAGCGCAATCATGCCGCCCGACAACTTCATCTGCTGTTGCGCCAATTCATATTGCGGGAAGCTCGGTAAACCAGGGTAACTCACCTGCGCCACCGCCGGATGTTGCTGCAAAAATTCCGCTAATTCCAACGCACTAGCGCTATGCGCACGCATCCGCAACGCCAACGTTTTTAAACCGCGCAACACCAAAAAGGCATCAAAGGGCGACATGCACGCACCGGTCATTTCCTTGACGCCGAAAAAGCGCATGCGCTGAATCGCCGCCGCCGGCCCAATCACCGCACCGGCCAACAAATCCCCATGCCCACCGAGATATTTAGTCGCCGAATGCACCACATAAGTCGCGCCAAATTCCAGCGGACGCTGCAAGTAAGGTGTGCAATAGGTATTATCAACCATTAAATCAACTCCATGCGCATTACCGATATTGGCAATGGCCTGCAAATCAATCAAGCGCATATTCGGATTAGCCGGCGATTCGCAATACAGCAGTTTGGTGCGTCGCGTCATGACGGCCACCACCGCTTCCGGCCGCGTCATATCCACATGCCGCACCGTCACCCCCAAACCAGCCAAACCATGCCGGAAAAACCCGAAAGTGCAGCCATACAAGGTTTGATCCGCGATAATTTCATCGCCAGCTTGCACCAAACTATAAATAGCCGAAGTAATCGCGCCCATGCCGGAAGAGGTACACAACGCTGCCTCGCCGCCTTCCAGGCTGGCCAAGCGCGCCTCCAGCAAGGCCACCGTCGGATTGCCGACGCGCGAATAAATATAGCCGGCATCTTCACCGGCAAAGCGTTTCATGCCCACTTCAGTGTTTTCAAACGCAAACGTCGAAGTCAAATAAACCGGCGGCGACAACGCGCCTTCACATTGCAGCGGGTCGTAGCCCAAATGGATGGCGCGGGTAGAAAAGCCAGCTTGCTTTGAAAGCAATTCAGAAGTCATGCTCAATTCCTTGCATAGAGGGGATGCTCGAATTGTAGGGGCAAGCCAAGCCGGAATGCCACCCGCGCGCACCATTCCCCAGCAAAAAACTCAATCAAGGCTTATCGCAACTGCCCACACTGCTGCCACTACATCCGCTGCCGGCGGTGCAACTACCGCATCCCTTATCCGAATTACGAAACGGCCCCAATTGTGGATGACGCCGCGCAAAAGCCCGATAAAGCCGATCCACCGTCACACCAAACAGCGCAATGGCCATAATCAAAGCAATCGTAATCAAATAATCGCTCACTCACCTGCTCCCAAACCGGCGAAGCCCATAAAGGCTAAAGACAGCAGACCCGCCAGCATTAACGACAAGGCTGTTCCTTGCACCACATTCGGTACGGTCGCCAAGCGCAAACGCTCCCGCAGGCCGGCCATCAGCAACAGTGCCAAGGTAAAACCGGCCCCACCGGCGGTGGCAAAGGTCAACGCCTGAATAAAATTGTACTCACGCGCCGTCTGAAACAACGCCACCCCCAACACCGCACAATTGGTGGTAATTAATGGCAGATAAATACCCAATGCACGAAACAACACCGGGCTATATTTCTTCAGCACCATCTCCACCAACTGCACCGCTGAAGCAATGATGACGATGTAAGAAATCAAACGGAGAAATTCCAGCTCAAAAGTCGTCACCACCCAATTCAAAGCAAAGGCACACAAACTGGCAACCAACATGACAAAAGTAGTGGCCGCGCCCATCGGCAAGGCTGTATTCAAGCGCGCCGAAACACCAAGAAACGGGCACAAGCCTAAAAACATCGCCAACACCAAATTATTGGCCAGCAGGGTACCTAAAAAAATTTGCAACAAGGATTCAGACATGAGCGCGCCCCTCTATCGGTGGCATAGCCGCGGCAGCTTTCTTACGCGTATTCAACCAATTAAACAACAGCAGCCAGGCACCTAGCACGAAAAAGCCGCCCGGCGGCAACACCATCACCACCCATGGCTGAAACTCCGGTCCAAACAGGGCAACCCCAAACAGCTTGCCTGCCCCCAGAATCTCGCGCACTGAGCCCAGCGCAAATAAACCCAAGGTGAAACCCGCCCCCATACCCAGCGCATTCAACACCGAAGTCAACGGTGGATTTTTCGAGGCATGCGCCTCCGCGCGGCCAAGAATGATGCAATTGACCACAATCAGTTGAATGAACGCCCCCAGCGCGTCATATACCGCCAGACTGATCGCCTGAATCAAATAATCCACAACTGTCACGAAGGTCGCTATGATCAAAATGTAAGTGGCAATCCGCACTTCCTTCGGAATAACATTGCGCAATAACGACACCAACAAAGTCGAACCCAGCAACACAAAAGTCGTCGCCAACCCCATGCTGATCGCATTCACCGCCGACACCGATACGGCCAACACAGGGCACATGCCCAGCACCATAATAAATACCGGGTTCTGCTTCCAAATACCTTCCAACAATTCCTCCATGCCAGAGCGGTGTTTCTGACCAGGTCTAAACGCAGCATCAGCCATCTTCATTTCCCTCCTTGCAGCGTTGAAATATGGGGCACAAGCAAGGGCAATAATTTTTGCGCACTCTGCTGAATGCCTTTACCCACCGCTTTACACGTCACGGTTGCGCCCGAAATGGCATCAATTTCCCATGCATTTTGCTTAGTACCATGTTTGACTACCTTGACCGCATTAGCCAACGTTTTCATGTCGGCACTCAACGCCACATCGAGCGCAACAAAGTTTTTCAAAAACGCCGCATCGGTAATAATTTTGTCGCCTATACCCGGCGTTTCACGCATGGAAACGACCCCCATACCCGTCACCACCTGCTTGACCGGCTCATAGGCATAGAGCACGCGCACCGAATCGGCATAGCCTTTCGCGCTGGCTTCCGCAGCAATACCCTTCATGCTGCCGGCGGCATCATAAGCGGCATAAAACTTGACCGCCCCATCCGGTAAGACCGCCCCCGCCGGCGCAATCCCACTGCGGCTGGCCACAAACTCCTTCACACTCACTGCACCGGGAATCACCTTAAATACCGCACGCTCTAATGCCAGTTTCTTATTGGCATTCACCGCATCCAACGTGCCTTGGTAGGCGGTAACAATCAAAATACCGCACACCGTCGCCACAATGCCCAACGTGCGGATCATCGCAGCGCTGGGTGTTGTCGGCGTAGTGGGTGGCATGGCAGGCATCGCAGAAACCACGCTCATGATTTTTTCACCTTAAGCTGACCAAATACCTTAGGTTGTGTCACCTGATCAATCAACGGTGCCAGCGCATTAGCAAGCAAAATGGCATACATCACGCCCTCCGTCAGGCCGCCAAAATAACGAATCATCACGGTCACCACGCCAATCAAGCCGCCATAAAGCCAAACCCCGCGCGGCGTCACCGGCGAAGTCGCCATATCGGTCGCCATAAACACCGCGCCCAGCATCAAACCACCCGACAACAGCACAAACAGCGGATCAGGATAACGCGCCGGGTCAAGCAGATAGAAAATCGCTGCCGTCAACGCCGCACTGCCCAGCACCGCCACCGGAATGCGCCAATCCAAAAACTTGCGCGCCGCCAAATAAGCACCGCACAGCGCAATCAAAATGGCAGAAGTTTCGCCGGCGCTGGCCGTCACCGCACCGGTCAAAAAATCGAGTGGCGTCGCCAGCACATTGTCAAACTTCCAGCGTGCCAACGGCGTCGCGCCGGTAAAACCATCCAACCTGGCTTGCGCATTCATCGCCCACGCCGTGATGTCTGGCGGCATCATCAACGGCGCTGTCCAGGTCGTCGGTGCAAATTCACTAAACCGCTGTGGGGCAAAGGCCGGAATCCACGTCGTAATGGCCACCGGAAACGCCGCCTGCACAAAAGCACGCCCCACCAACGCCGGATTCATCACATTAAAACCGATTCCCCCGAACATCGCCTTGCCCAGCGCGATAGCGACAAAACCCGCCACCACGCCCATCCAGAGCGGAAACGCTGGCGGCAAACTCAGTGCCAACAGCAAGCCCGTAATGGTTGCACTCCAATCGGACAACGTCGAAGGCTGGCCACTCAAGCGATTGAACATCCGCTCCGTACCAACACAAGTCAACGTAATGGTCACTAACGACGCCAAGGCCGACAGCCCATACTGAAAGACAGAAAAAGCGGCCACCGGCAACAACGCCAGCACCACATGCAACATGATTTTTTCGACGCCAACGCCTTTAACTACATGCGGCGACGTACGCAACTCAATGCGAGCAGACATGGCTTAACCTAACATTCAACGGGATTCAAAATTGCAGCTTGCGCAACATACCCTTGGCAACGCGAAATTGCTGCACCAAAGGAATATGCGAAGGACACACATAAGTGCAGCAACCACATTCAAAGCAATCACCCAAGTGGTAAGTGGAGCCCATTTCCTCATACTCACTTTGCGCTGCTAACATCCCCAGCATAGACGGGTTTAACCCCATCGGGCACACCTTAACGCACTCACCGCATTTAATACACGGATAAGTCTTGCGATGACTATCCTCATCAATTTGCAAACGATCAAACACCAAAATACCGGAAACGCCTTTAGTCACCGGCACATCCAGCGAAGCCACCGCCTGCCCCATCATCGGGCCACCCAGGATGATCTCGCGCTCACTCACCTCATTAACGCCAGCCCAGGCCAACACGGTGCGCATTGGCGTACCCAGCGGCACCCAATAATCACCCGGCTTCTTAATACCGGGGCCGGTAACGGTAACCACCCGCTCAGTTAAACCCTGCCCGGCTGGCAATAACTGCCCTAATTGGGCCAACGTGCCGACATTGTTAACCACCACCCCCACATGCATCGGCAATTTACCCGGCGGCACCTCAACGCCCAGCACCGATTTGATCAACATCTTCTCCGCACCTTGCGGATATTTGGTCGGCACTACCTGCACCGAAATACGGCCATCAGCGGGCAAACACTGACGGATCGCCGCCGCCGCATCCAGCTTATTATCTTCAATGCCGATGATGGCGCGTTCCGCCCCAATCGCCCGCATCGCCAGCCGAATGCCCACCATCAAATCAGCCGGATATTCCAGCATCAAACGATGATCGCAGGTTAAATAAGGCTCACATTCGCAGCCATTAACGATCAAAGTATGAATTTTATGTTCCGGCGGCACCGTCAATTTAGCGTGACTGGGAAACGTCGCGCCGCCCAACCCCACCATCCCGCTATCTTGAATAGCCCGAATGATTTCCTTAGGCGTTGCCCGCTCAACATCAAATGGTTCAGACCAGGCCATCTCTTGCGTTGAAGCCTCAAAAACACGCAAGACAATACTTTCCACCCACGGCCCGCGCGCACTGGCTTTCAACTCAATCGCCTCAATCACGCCATCGGCAGGCGCATGAATTGGCACAGATAAAAACCCATCCGCGCGCGCAATCGGCTGGCCGCGCACCACTTCCTCGCCCACCCGAACCAAAGGCAGCGCCGGTTTACCGATGTGCTGCGCCAAGGGAAGAATCATGCGAGACGCGTAAGGCATACGCCGAATCGGGCTGCCAGCAGTGCCCTTATGCGCGTCAGGGTGAACCCCGCGCGCAAATGTGTGTTGTCGAAAGAACATGGTGGGTCCGTCGCTTAGGTCGCTTGGGTAGCTTACGATGCTTAAACTTAAAGCAACATCAATTGAACTTTGCCGCGCGCGCAATCAACTTTTCAACGCCGGGCTCGTTCAAATTCCAAGGCGTGCCGGGGTGAATACAACCGGCGGTGCATTTCTCCGCCGCCTTCACCAAATCGGCAAACTTAACGCCTTGCGGATTAATGACAACCGCCTTCTTATCGTCATTGTAAGCAAAAGCCTTTGGTGCCAACTTGGTGCATTCATCGCAGGCGGTGCATTCCGGCGTATCAATGTAAACTGGCTCATAGCCGTCTGGGCCGGCCGGTTTTGCCACCACCGGCGCAGCAGCCGCGACCTCACCTGACCCCGTCTTCACCCCTAAGCTAGACAAACTTGCGCCGATCTTATCCAGCAACTCAGTCCGTGCCCGTTCCGCAATCGCCTCTTCATCGACGGCGGGCAAATTCACGCTGGCAATATCGCGCAACTGCTGCCAGAAATTCTGCCGCTCTTCACAAGAATTAACCAACTCCTGCGACACCATCACACGCATCAAGCGATTCTGCTTATCCAGCGCCCAAATAAACGGGAATTTACCCTCACGATCCTCATCCGTCAGCTTCAGGAAATCCGCCAACAGCACCATATCGTCATTCCAGGTTTCCTGCGGCGCTTTGCGGAACTGCTTGGCGAAACGGCCTTCGCTCAAAGCGAAATCAGCAAAGGTCATCGGCAATTCCATCTTCTGCTCATCGCCGGCCTCATCCTGATACACCAGCGTATAAGTCGGCCATTCCGACTCCATATCCGGATTACCTTCCAAGGTGACACATTCACTAAAAGTCACCCCCAAATCCGGGTTATAGCGGAACAGCGGATACGCACGCGATTCCACCGCCAAACGCGATTGCTCAACCGACCGATCATCACCTACCCCATGTTCCGGCGGGCATACTGCGTAGATGTTGAACAAAGCGGGCCGCCGACTATTCAAGCCGTCGATATAGCTTTCAATCAAATGGGTCGGATTAGAAATAGCACTTTGCGCGACAAAAGCCGAGCGATGCGCCATCCCAATCAAACTGATCTCCTTACGATTCTCTTTCTTACCGTGATCTTTCTTGCCATAAGGCGACATATCCGCCACTTGACCAATAAAGCCCGAGGTACATGCCTGACCACCGGTATTGGAATATACCTGCGTATCAACCACCAGAATTTTCACCGGCATTCCGGTCATCAGCGCACGCGACAAATTCTGGAAGCCAATGTCATACATCGCACCATCGCCGCCTATCGCCACCACCGGCGGGCAAAGATGCCACTCTTCCACGCTGAACTTCTCCCAATTGAAATAGGTGAACTCCGCCTCATGCACCGCCGGGTTAAAGCCGCCATTCAACTCAATCTCAGCCATCCGCACAGCCTTAAAGCCATCGGCCATCTTCGCCATGTGGCCTTCAAAAAGCCCCAACGCCACTGACGGCGAATCCTGGAACAAATGCGAAGTCCACGGGAACGGATACGGATTAAACGGATAGGTAGAACCCCAGACAGAAGTACAGCCGGTGGAATTGACAATGCCCATTTCGGCACGACCGCGCTTGGTTGGGCCTTCCACATAACGCCATTTCAAGTCTTTCAACCGCGCCAATAACTGCGTCACCCATTTCAACCATTGCGGATCAATCGGCTGCGCGGCATGGTCGCCCATCAAACTTTCCGTCAAATTGGCCAGCGTCAAATCACTGCCCTGATGCGCCGCCACCGCCCGCATCACCGCGCTGGTATCGCCCAAATTAACGCTTTCCGTCAGCCGCATGCGCAGATGTTTTTCCAGCCCGTCAATCAAACCCGTCAACTTCACCACAAAATCGGCCACGCGCGGCTGCATCAACGCGGTCACTGTACCGGTAAACAAGTGAATCGCCGTCTTCTCGCCACAGCCCAAACACGCGCCATCACCGCACGCCATCGAACTGTAGTTTTTCTTATCCAGCAACAACGTTTCCAGCGCGCCAATTTTCTCGTCGAGATCATCAATGCGGCTATATTCCTTCGGCGTCGTCGGCAGATCGAGCCAAAACTTCCAGTCACGGCGCAATTGCGCAATGCTATCGCCGGTCTGCGTCACCATCTTCAGGGCATCGTCTTCACACACCTCAACGCAGAGCGAACACCCCTTACACGTATAAGGATTCACTGTAATGGAGAATAGGCCACCCGTGCCTTTTGCCTTCTTCTCCTTATTGGTCCAATAGGGCTTCGTGGTGGCAAACTGGAAGGCACCAATCTGCTTCTCCAGCAGGTGATATTCTTCCTCCATCGCCACATTGCCCTGATTCGGGTCTTCATGCAGTGCATCTTCAATGCAGCGATACAGCAAAGCCCGCACATCAAGACCATCTTTATCCAGCACGCCGCGTAATTTCTTCTCAATCACGCGCGCCCCTTTCCGCAAGAAACGCGTCGGCCGGCCGCTCATCTCAATATTGCCGATAGCGCTATTCAACACATCGGCAACGGTGGACACCAAACCTGGAATCGCAGAATCAGGGCATTCCGTATAACAATTACCGCAAGCCGTACAATTTGCCGCATTCCACACCGGATGCTCAAAACGAATCTGCGTCATATCGCGGAAAATACCGGTCAACGCCGGAATCATCGCCATGCCCATGAACGGATCAGCCAAATTATCCGAACCCTTACCGGAAATATAAAAGCTACCGGTCTGCTCCCAGAAACGATGAATATCCGCCGTCTTAACCAACGCCCCCTCATTCTCAGGCAAACGCTTCAGCATAATCGGTAGCGCCGGGGTCAGCTTAAAGCCAGCCGCTTGTCGCGTGCCCACCTGCTTCAGCTCAGCCGGAATTTCATGGATTTCGGTATAACCGCGCTTCACCACGCGCAAGTTATCATCCACCACCCGCTTGCCCTTACTACCGAATTTCTCGTTCAGCTGCGCCTCAATCGCCTTGAACAAAGTCTCCTCATTCAAACCCGCACGTTCTTGCACGCCGGAAGCATGGAAAAACGCACCTTGGAAAGCAATGCCCTGCATGCGCAATTGCAGATCAGAATTAGTCGATTCCTCCCGCGCAATACTGAATGCATCCAGGAAGAACACCCGAATCTCATTGTCCGCAATGTACTTTTGCGTATGCAGCGGGAAAGCCGCCCACAACGCCGCCGCATCCGGCAAATTGCTCTGAATGATAAAGATGCCGCCTTTTTTCAGGCCAGCCACCGCATTAGTATGTAAGAACACCTGTGGGTCAGGCGATAACACCACATCCACTTGCGTATATTCGCAATTAACGCGGATCGGCTCCGGCGCAGCAGACAAGAAATAAGTAGTTGGCTGGCCTTTCTTCTCCGAGCCATACTTTGGATTTGCCTTAATATCCCAACCGAGTAATTCAAACAAAGTCATCGCCAAATTCTTACCGGTGGTCACCGCGCCCCAGCCGCCCACCGAGTGCATCCGCACGGCAATGCCGCCCTTCGGCAACAGATTCGGGTTTTCCGAGCCTTTCAGCGCCAAATCCTTAATCTTCGGATACGCCGCAAGAATGTCTTGCTGTTGAATTTCCTGCTTCGGATTCGCCGCCTGATCGCGCACAAAATCAATCGACAAATAATAGAACTTCTTATGCGCACTATTCGGCAGCATATTTTCAATCGCCGCCACCAAACCTTCCGGCTGCAAATCGCGCGAACCCAAGCCATAACAGCCAGAATACAAGCGCGGCATATCCTTCACCGACGCATAAGTGGCATAAGTAGGATAAGGCTTATCCCCTGCGCTCTTATCGTTTTCAACCGCACCATTTTCCAGACACTTGCTCACTGTCGCACGCACTTCACGCATCAACGGCAAATCTTCCGACAACGGCTGATCAGTCCGCTCCAGGACAGCAACCCCTTTTTTGCCCTTCAAAATATCACCCAGCAAATCACTGGGGAAAGGCCGGAAGCACGTCAAGTTAACCACACCCACTTTCAGCTTACGGTTATCGCGCAACCAATCGGCCACCGCTGCCGCCTGCACGCACATCGAGCCCATGCCCAAAATCACGTACTCCGCATCTTCACAGCGATAAGTGTCCACGCGATGATATTGGCGACCGGTTAACTCACCATATTCCGCCATGCATTGATCCATCAGCGCCGCAATATGATCAAAGAAGAAAGGACGCTGCGCCGCCGTCGCCTGCATGTGCGCATCCTGGTTCGCCACCGCGCCGGAAGTCATCGGCGAATCCACATCCCAAATCGCTGGCACACGACGACGTTTCGGCCCATAAATCATTTCCTGCGCCGGCGTCGGCGTATCAATCAAATCATCCGGCCGCCCCAGAAACTCCGCCACCAACTCCTTTTCTGGCACCAACACCGGCTCAATCAAATGCGTCGTCAAAAAGCCATCCATCGCCACCATCGCCGGCGTCAAACTCAGTTCCGCGGTTTTACGACCAATCAAATTCAGGTCAGCGGCCTCTTGCGCACTCTTACCAAACACCTGAATAAAACCGGTATCATCAGCGCAATGGTAATCATCGTGGCCAGCATGCACATTCAACGTTGCTTTGGTAATCGCGCGGCACCCCAAATTCAACACATAAGGCAAACGTTTACCCACCGCGCCATAGAGTGACTCGTGCATAAATGCCAAACCTTGCGCTGAGGTGAAATTAACCGCGCGCAAACCGGTCATCGACATCCCCGCCGTCACCCCCGCCGCCGCATGCTCAGACTCCGGCTCGAGGAAAATCAACGGTCGGCCCGACATATTGATATGGCCGGCAGCCACCGCTTCCGCCCAATACTCCCCCATCTGCGTGGACGGCGTAATGGGATACGCGCCGGCCGCATCAGAAGCCTCGCGCTCAACCAGAATAACCGCGGTATTACCGTCAATCGCATCGCGCACACCGGGATATTTCACAACCTTAGCCTCAGTCTTCGCACGCGATTCCGTGTCAATCAAATTCATACTACCTAGGAGTTTGCTGATGGGATTCTTCATTTAAGCCTACCTTGACTCTCTGTTAGACAACGTTAGCGCTCACCGGGAGCGACTCGATACGGACAATTTTCTTCGCCTCACGCCCTTTCAGGGTGCGGCTATCTTTCAACCAAACAATAGCACCGGTCGGACACCGCTCAATCGCCACCGGCGTTGCTAAATTATTACGACTGTAATCAATCGTCGCCAAATTATTATCCAAGCGAATTAAACCCGGTGCAGCATCCGCCACACACTTACCACACGCGGTACACGCCACCTGACATTGCGCCTCGGCCACATCGCCTTCCGCATGACTTTTGCACGCCACCCACAATTTATGGCTAATCGGCTGCAAAGAAAACAAATCTTTCGGACACACATCGACACAATCGCCGCATGCCGTACACAAATCCTCATTCACCTGCGGCAAGCCCTGTTTATCCATGCTGATCGCGTCGAAATCGCACACCACCTCGCAATCGCCCAGCCCCAAACAGCCCCAGGCGCAAGCTTTGCCGCCGCCAGACACTGTCGTCGCCGCACGACAAGTGCCCAACCCCACATAACTGGCCCACTGCCACGCAACATGGCTGCCGCCCGCGCAGGCCAACCGCGCCACCTGCTTTTCCACCTCACCCAGCGACACGCCCAAAAAGCTGGCAATATAAGCATTCATCTCAGGGGGATTAACAGTACACTTGGCAGGGATAATATCGCCGGCAACCACTTTCTCGGCAAAATTACGACAGCCCGCCGTGCCGCACGCACCGCAGTTAGACTTCGGCAACATATCTTCCACCTCGCCGATGCGCGGATCTTCATAAACAAAAAAACGCTTGTTAGCCAAGGCCAACAACCAGGCCAAAGCACTGCCGAGGATCGCCATAAAAATCCCCGCCATTGCCACCCCAGTAAGCATCTCCATGTCCATTCCTTTTCGTGATTGAAGCCGGCAAAATTATAATGACGACAACGTCATTAAAGCGCGGCGGACAGTGTATTGATTTGGCAAGCCGCTGACTGATCAATAATTTTAATCTTGATCATTGGTATTATTAATGCTGCAATGCACCATACCCCCACTTTTCAACGCTCACCATGTCCAATGACGCCCCGCTCTACTACAAAAGCAACCGCCTCAAGCAGTTGCGCGCCTTCCATCAAGTTGTCCGCTGCGGCAGCATCTCGAAAGCCGCAGAAAAACTTTTTTTATCTCAGCCTTCGGTTTCCTTGCAAATTCAAGCGCTGGAACGCGAGATGGGCGTGGTTCTATTCGAACGGCGCGGCCCCCTTCTCAAGCTCACGCCAGAAGGCGAGGTGCTGTTTGAGCTGGCCGAACCGTTAGTCGAAGGCATCGACAAACTTCAGGAAACATTCTCCGCCCATTTTGGCAAACTTGAATCAGGGGAACTAAAAATAGGGGCCGGCGAATCGACCATTCTCTACATCATGCCCGAGCCGGTGCGCCAATTTGTCACCGCCTACCCGAAAGTCCAGTTGAAAATACTCAACGTCACCGGCCGCGACGGCTTAAAAATGCTGCGCTCCGACGAAATAGACTTCGCGGTCGGCTCCATGCTGGAAGTCCCGGAAGACATCGAATACCAACCCATCGTCAATTACGACCCGATCCTGATCACCCCGGTCAACCACCCGCTGGCAGAAAAAGCCGCCGCCGGCGAAACCGTCACCCTGGAAGATGTCAGCCAATTTGGCTTAATCCTACCGCCCTCGCACCTCTCCACCTGGCGCATTGTCAAATACGTCTTCCAGCAAAACAACTTAACTTTTTCGGTCACGCTGGAAGCCGGCGGCTGGGAAGTTATCAAAAAATACGTCGAACTTGGCTTGGGTATTTCCATCGTCACCGATATCTGCATGACCGGCCACGAAAAACTGGTCAGCATCCCGCTGTCACAATATTTCCCGCAACGAAGTTATGGCTTGGTCTTACGCCGCGGACGAGTGACATCGCCGCAAGCACGACGATTTATTGAACTGCTGGA